>PTKJ01000028.1 GCA_002937675.1 Alphaproteobacteria bacterium MarineAlpha9_Bin1
CAGCCCGCCATAAAAATTTTTTCACTAAAATACCTAAGACATAACCCTAAAAAATACTTAGTTATAAAATATTTATTCTTCAGTTTTTTTCTAGTGCACTGTACCGCCAAGTCCTCCCCACCAATAGATGGAAAAAAATAAGAACAGCCATACAACATCAACAAAATGCCAATACCATGCTGCAGCTTCAAAACCAAAATGCTGGTCAGGTTTAAAATGTCCTACTATTGATCTTCCCAAACATACCATTAAAAATACTGATCCAATTATTACATGAGCTCCATGAAAACCAGTAGCCATAAAGAAAGTTGAAGAATATATGCCATCAGTAAAGCCAAAACCAGCATGTGCATATTCATACGCTTGAATACCAGTAAAAGCTAACCCTAAAGCGACAGTCAATACAAGCCCCCATATTAATCCGCCACGCTTATTTTCTCTCAAAGCATGATGTGCCCAAGTAACTGTAGTACCTGAAGTAAGCAAAATTATTGTATTTAATAAAGGCAAATGCCACGGATTAAAGACTTCCACTCCATCAGGAGGCCAATGCCCTCCTGTAAAAGCAACTCTTGACTCTTGAATCACTTCTCCAGAAAAAAGACTTGCATCAAAAAATGCCCAAAACCAAGCTAAGAAGAACATAACTTCTGAGACAATAAATAAAGCCATCCCATAACGAAGACCTAGTTGAACCGTTGTAGTATGATGTCCTTGATGCTCTCCCTCACTAATCACATCTTTCCACCAAACGGCCATAGTAACAAGTGTCATAATTGTTCCAATACCTAAAACTGCTGGTCCGCCTTTTATTTCGTGCATAAACATCAATGCTCCAACTGCAAGTATCAATGCTGCCCCCGCTCCTATTATCGGCCAAGGACTTGGATTAACTAAATGATATGGGTGATTATGCTTTGCATCAGACATCATGGTCTCCTTATAAATTATTATAGTTAATTGTTTATATTTTCTTGCTTTTCTTCAATATAAGTTTCTGAAATTTTATCATTATTATCCTCATTGACGAAAAAGGTATAAGATAAAGTTATTGTTCTTATTTCTATAGTATTTGGATCTTCAGCAATCTTAGGATCAATATAAAAACTCACTGGCATTTCTACTTTTTCCCCTCCACTTAAAGTTTGCTCTTCAAAACAAAAGCAATCAATTTTGGAAAAATATTTACCTATTTTCAAAGGAAGGACATTGAAAGTAGCGAAACCGGTAACGGAGTTTTCCGAGTAATTCTTGGCTTCATACAAAGCCAAGGTAGTTTCTCCTAGATTTACGATCATCTCTCTTTGAACAGGAGAAAAATTCCATTCCAAACCTTGGGCTGTATCTGCATTAAAAAGCACTTTTATAGTCAATTCTTCACTAAATTTTGACTCGTTAACATTTTTTTTTATTACTGGAGTTCCACCAAACCCAGTAGTCCTACAAAACAAGTCATATAAAGGGACTGATGCAAAAGATAGTCCCACCATTACAAAAACTACCAATACTACAAAAAAGGCCGTAGAATTATTCTGTTTAAATTCCAAAAGCTATGCTCCCATTCTAACTATAGAAATTATATAAATACCTATAATTATAAATATTACTAATCCTGCAACCATAAGATTCTTTCTATTTCTTTTTTTACTGTTATTTTCTAGATCTTCTTTTTTAACCATTATATTCACTTCATGATAACAAAAATTTATCTATAGGCATTAATAGAAATAGCAAAAACAAATAAAGTATAGAATATTTAAACAGCTTTGGCGCTGAACCTTCAATATTCTTATACGTACGCCAAGCATAATAGATAAAAAAGAGACTTAAAAGAGTTGATATTAATAAATATAAAAAACCTAAGTATCCAAGCAACCAGGGCAGAGGGACAATAGAAACTAAACTTAAAGAATATAGAAATATATAAAGTCTAGTTTTTTTCTTTCCTGCAACTACTGTAAGCATTGGTACATTCGCCCTTTTATAGTCATCTGATCTGTATAAGCAAAGCGCCCAAAAATGTGGAGGAGTCCACAAAAAAATAATTAAGAATAAGACAAGAGGAAATACTGAAAATTCTCCAAACGCAGCAAACCAACCTATTACAGGGGGTAAAGCTCCTGCTGCACCTCCTATAACTATATTCTGGGCCGTTGTTCTTTTCAGCCAAATTGTATAGACAAATACATAAAACAAAATAGATAAAAGCAGCAGAGTCGACGCTAAATAATTAGCAGAAAAAGCTAAAAGCAAAACAGAAAATATTGATAATACTACTCCTAGTGTTAAAGCCTCAGACGGGTCTACTTTATTTGAGGGTAAAGGTCTGAATTTTGTTCTTTCCATAAGTGAATCAATATCTCGGTCATACCACATATTTATAGCTCCAGCTGCCCCTGCTCCAGCCCCAATGGCTATGATTGAAAATATAGCTAATACTGGATTTGGTAATGAAGGCACTAAAAGCATTCCTATAATAGCCGTAAAGATTGCTAACGACATAACTCTTGGTTTTAAAAGCTCTATATAATCTCTTACTTCCGAGTTTATTATGGTCTTGCCTTGGATAATTTCACTAGTATTAATCTCATCAGTAAGCATTTATAATTCCTACAGAACAAGTTTATTTAATTACAGGTAGATCATCATATGTGTGATGTGGAGGTGGAGAAGGCATTTTCCACTCTAAAGAGTCGGCCGATTTTCCCCAAGGATTATCAGGGCATTTTTCTCCTACCATAAGTGTTCTTGCTACTATAATAAAAAACCATACTATTGAAAATGCTGAAATATATGCTCCATAAGTAGCAACTAAATTCCAGCCTGCATAAGCGTCAGGATAATCAGGAATTCTTCTAGGCATACCTTGAAGACCTAGGAAATGCATTGGGAAAAAAGTTAGATTTACTCCAATAAAAATTAACCAAAAATGTATTTTCCCCATCCATTCTGGATATTGTCTGCCAGAAATTTTTCCAAACCAATAATAAAACCCTCCAAATAAACCAAAAACTGCACCTAACGATAAAACATAGTGAAAGTGAGCTACAACATAGTATGTATCATGTAAAACTGTATCGAGTCCTGCATTAGCTAAAACCACTCCTGTAACACCACCAATTGTAAACAAGAATATGAAACCCATGGCAAACAACATAGGAGTTTTAAATGAAACGGAACCTCCCCACATGGTAGCTATCCAACTAAATATTTTTATTCCAGTAGGAACTGCGATAACAAGAGTTGCAGCCGTAAAGTAAGCTTTAGTGTCTACATCCATTCCTACAGTATACATATGGTGGGCCCACACTACAAATCCTACAAAGCCAATTGCAACCATAGCATAAGCCATACCTAAATAACCAAATATAGGCTTATTAGAAAATGTTGATACTATTTGGCTCACCATTCCAAAAGCTGGAAGTATCAAAATATAAACCTCAGGATGTCCAAAAAACCAGAATAAATGTTGAAATAAGATTGGATCACCTCCCATTTCTGCGGCAAAAAATGCGGTACCAAAGTTTCTATCTGTTAAAAGCATGGTAATAGCACCAGCTAGAACAGGTAGAGCCAACACTAACAAAAATACTGTAACCAAAATTGACCATACAAACAGAGGCATCTTATGAAGAGTCATTCCAGGAGCTCTCATATTAAATATAGTTGTTATAAAGTTTATAGAACTTAAAATTGAAGAAGCACCGGCTAAATGAATAGACAAAATAACCATATCTACTGCAGGTCCGGAATGACCTACATCCGAAGATAGTGGTGGATATAATGTCCAGCCTGTCCCTGCTCCTCCTCCTACCCAGGGACTCGCTAACAATAATATGAAAGAGGGTACAAGTAACCAAAAACTTATATTATTCAGTCGAGGAAATGCCATATCAGGAGATCCAATCATCAATGGCACAAACCAATTTCCAAAACCTCCTATCATAGCGGGCATAATCATAAAGAATATCATTATCAATCCATGGGCCGTAGTAAGAACGTTATACATTTGATAATCGCCACCCAATATTCCATCTCCAGGCATAGCTAACTCGCTTCTCATAATCATTGACATAATTCCACCAATAACCCCTGCAATAATTGCGAAAATTAGGTATAAAGTACCTATGTCTTTATGATTAGTAGAATAGGCCCAGCGACGAAAACCTGTAGGAGTATGATCGTGACTATCAACAGCTGTAGACATTAGATTCCCTCTCTCTATAAAATTATTTATTTATTTCACTTGCTAATTGAAGGTGTTTTTTTTCACTTACTTTAGCAAATTTTTCCTTAGCTTCTTCAATCCATTCTAGAAATTTTTCTTCTGATACTGCATGAACTTCAATAGGCATAAACCCGTGATTAAGTCCACACAGCTCTGAACATTGACCATAAAAGATCCCTTCTCTGTCTGCAATAAACCATGTTTCATTGAGTCTGCCAGGCACTGAATCTTTTTTTACACCAAGAGACGGTACTGCCCACGCATGAATTACATCGGTAGAGGTAACCTGCACCCTAATAATTTTCCCGACTGGAACGACAACCCTTGTATCGGTAGTAAGGAGTCTAGTATATAATCTAGATTGATCTTCTAAATCTTCTTTATCTTGGACTAACCAAGCATCATAGGTGAAATTACCATGATCTGGGTATTCATATGACCAATACCATTGATGCCCTATTGCTTTTATAGTCATATGAGCTTCAGGAACTACATCACCCTTATAAAGAAGTTTAAAGGAAGGAACTGCCATAATAACTAGTATCAACACTGGTATTGCTGTCCATGCTACCTCTAGAAAAGTATTGTGAGTAGTTTTTGAAGGCTTAGGATTGGATTTAACATTATATTTTAATACGATTATCACCATAAGTGCTAATATAAAAAGTGATATTATAGAAACCAACCAAAGCAACTCATTATGAAAAGCCACACTTTCTGCCATAAATGGAGAGAAAGGTTCGCGAAAATTGATGCCCCAAGGATGTGCAGCACCAACATTGTCAGCTGCAATTACTTTGCTACTAATTATAGAAATTAGGAAGAATAAAAGTAATTTTCCAAATTTCATGAGGCTTCCATATGTTTATTAATTACAAAATATAAGATACATTTAATATTGACTAAATCAAGTTATAAAAGTGAATAAAAGTAATACGAGTTAACATATTTTTTTGTTTACATTCAATATATCAAAAAATTTCTATTGTAAAAAAACTTCTTACAATTTATCGTAGATTTATGTTTTAAAACAATTAAATTATACTGGAATTTACAATGTCTTATAACAAGGAAGAATACTATCAAAGCCACGTTTCTGCTTGGAAGAAATTTATTAAAGGAGGTCTAATTATAACTATTGGCATAGCAGTACTTTTAATATTAATGGCTATTTTCTTAGTATAGACAATCTATAATAATTGAGGAAAATTAAAATTTATAATTTTAACAATAAAGTATCTTTAAAACCATGAAATCCTTTATTTATAAAGTTCTTATTATAGCTTTATTTCTTTTGAGCTATGGATGCAGTGATTATCTATTTAATGAATTGAATCCAGTAAGATTGCTTTGCGCCGGCAAATTTGATCCAGTAACAAATCAATGTATATTAGAAACAGATTTTCCTGATACGAAAAGTAGTTCAGATAAAAGTAAAATTAAAGAACCTCCTTCCAAATAAGGTGCATAACAATGATAATCACAGATGAAGATTTATTGAAAAGATTATCTCAACTGAATGCCTCTATAGTACATGATGCACTAAGAGCAGAGGGCTTAGAAAATCAGACATTATCACATGATATCAAACCTATATTAGCTCAGAGAACTATGTATGGAAAAGTATGGACTTTATCAGGTGAATTACACAAAAATATTAATGTACATGAAAGTCTTTTAAGTTGGACTCACTTTTTATCAAAGGTCAAGCCAGAGACTGTTGTTATATGTCAACCAAATAACCAGAGTATCGCATTAATGGGAGAACTGTCAGCCGAAACACTTTTAAAAAAAAACATTAAAGGCTACGTCGTTGATGGTGGATGTAGAGATGTAAAAAGAATAAAAGATATAGGACTTCAGGTTTATTGTAAATTCTTTTCACCTAAAGATGTCGCAGGTAAATGGAAAGTTACAGAAATGGGGAAAGAAATTACTATAAGTGAAGTAGTAATCAAAACTGGAGATTATGTAATAGGAGATGAAGATGGAGTAGTTATTATTCCTAAGGACGTCGCTAAAAAAATTATTATGAAAGCAGAAAAAGATCTTAATTCTGAAAATAAAATAAGAGATGCTATTATGAATGATGAAGATCCTCAACAAGCATATTTAAGATATAGAAAATTTTAGTAAGCTATTATGAAAAATAATATTGATAAAGAAACAGGTTTTTCCATGCCTTCTGCATCAAATTTTGATGTAATGAAGTTATTCAAACTTAAAAATGAAACTGCACTTATTACAGGTGCCGCAAATGGAATAGGTAGAGTAGCAGCTATTTCTCTTGGAAAAGCTGGAGCGAAAATAGCGATAACTGATATAGATTTTGAAGCTGCTAAAAATTTGGAAACAGAACTTCTATCAGCAGGAATTGAGGCAAAAGCATGGCATATGGATGCGAAAGATGAAAAAAATATAATCGCAGTCTTTTCAAAAGTAGATAAAAGTTTAGGAAATACAAGTATACTTATAAATAATGCGGGAACAGCCTATAGAAGTCCTGCAGAAGATATGTCTACAGAAGACTTTGAACAAATAATCAAATTAAATCTTACTGGATCATTTATATGCGCGAGGACGGCCGCAAAGAGGATGTTACAAAATAAAAAGGGTTCTATTATAAATGTTGCATCTATTATGGGAGTTACAGGTGGAGGCCCAGCTCCAAATTCTCCTTATCATGCATCTAAAGGAGCGATAGTTAACTTAACCAGATCTCTTGCAAATGAATGGGGACCACGAGGAATTAGAGTAAATGCTATAGGTCCTACTTACACAAAAACACGACTAGTAAAAAATTTAAGTGAAGATCCTAACAAACTTAATTTTATTATCGAAAGAACTCCTTTGGGAAGGCTTGCTGAAGTATCTGAGATGGCGGGTGGTATATTATTTCTTGCTTCAGATGCATCAAGTATGGTGACCGGACATACATTAATGATAGATGGTGGGTGGTCATCAAATTAAATTATAAAAAATAACAAATATACTTTGTAGGACCTTATGCCAAATAACAAAAATAAATATTTGGAACAACTTAATTCTGAACAAGAAGAGGCTGTTAAAAATTTGTCAGGTCCACTTTTAGTTTTAGCAGGAGCCGGAACTGGAAAAACTAGAGTTCTAACAACCAAATTATCTCACATTGTTAGTCTCAATGAAGCCATGCCTTCTCAAATTTTTGCAGTTACTTTTACCAATAAAGCTGCAAATGAAATGAGAGAAAGAGTCGAATCTATATTAGGTAGATCTGTTGCAGGATGGTGGTTAGGAACTTTTCATTCTTTAGCAGCGAGGATTTTAAGAAAACATGCTGAATTAGCAAATTTAAAAAATAATTTCACCATAATAGACTCTGATGATCAAGTGAGACTAATGAAACAAATTCTTAGTGTTGAAAATATTGATGAAAAAAGATGGCCTGCCAGAAGTTTGATTTCTATAATTCAACGCTGGAAAGACAATGGATTAAATCCAGAAGAAGTTGAGAAAAGATTTTTCATAGGTACTGATTTTGCAAATGGAGAAGCTACTCGACTTTATAAATTATATCAAGAAAGACTTATTACCCTCAATGCATCAGATTTTGGTGATCTACTCCTACATGTAATAAATATCTTAAAAAATAACGAAGATATAAGGCATCAATATCAAGAAAAGTTTAAATATATATTAGTAGATGAGTTTCAAGATACCAATGCTGCTCAATATTATTGGCTAAAAACTTTATCAGCTAAACACGGAAATATATGTGTAGTTGGGGATGATGACCAATCTATATATTCATGGAGAGGAGCTGATATTAATAATATTTTAAATTATGAGAAAGATTTTAAAAATACTAAAATTATAAAATTAGAAAGAAATTATAGATCCACCGGGAATATACTTTCAGCGGCATCTCATTTAATATCCAAAAATAAAAGTAGATTAGGTAAAACTCTATGGACTAAAGGGGAAGAAGGGAGCACTATAAATATTAGAAATGTGTACGATGGGCAAGAAGAAGCAAGATCAATTAGTGATGAAATTGAATCTTACCAAAGAAAGCTTATTGACATAAATGAAATTGCTATATTAGTTAGAGCCGGTTTTCAAACACGTGCCTTTGAGGAAAGATTTCTTAAAATAGGACTACCCTATCAGGTCATTGGTGGATTAAGATTTTACGAAAGAGCTGAAATACGCGATGCAGTTGCGTACCTTAGACTTATTAATTCTTCTGACGATCAATTAGCCTTTGAAAGAATAATCAATAAGCCTAAAAGAGGAATAGGTGGAAGAACCCTACAAAAGATAGAGTTTTATTCAAGATCTAGAAAAATTAGCTTTGAAATTGCAGTAAGAAAACTGATCGAAACAGATGAATTTTCATCAACAATAAGAACATCTATGAATAGATTTATTAAGAATATAGACAGGTGGAGAGAACAGCTAAAGTCTATTAGACTTGGTGATTTACTTGAAATAGTTTTGGAGGAATCAGAATATACTGACATGCTACAAAAAGATAAATCAATAGAAGCCCCTGGAAGGCTAGAGAATTTAAAAGAACTAGTAAATGCAATTAATGAATATGATTCCCTAACTAATTTTTTAGAACACATACAACTAGTAATGGATGGAGGGTCCAATTCAGATATTGAATCTGTTAAAATAATGACATTACATTCAGCTAAAGGATTAGAATTTGATACTATTTTTCTTCCAGGTTGGGAAGAAGGAGTATTTCCAAACCAAAGATCTGTTGATGAAAACGGGCAAGTAGGCCTAGAAGAGGAAAGAAGATTAGCATACGTAGGTCTGACAAGAGCTAAGAAACATATATGGATTTTTAATGCTAGTGCAAGATTAATGCACGGGCAATGGTTAGACTGCATTCCTTCAAGATTTATAGACGAAATACCTAATAAATATGTAAATATTATATCAAGTTTTAACGATTCTTTGACAAATTATAAATCAGGAATCGCCTCAAAATGGATTTCGTCAATTTCAGAAAAGTATGATCACGCTATAGACAATAAAAATTTAATTTCATCCATAGTAAAAAATACTAACATTGAAAAATTAGAAAAAGGAGAAAGAGTTTTTCATCAAAAATTTGGTTATGGAAAAGTACTACATGTAGACGGAGAAAAAGTAGAAATCAAATTTGAAAAGTCTGACACAAAAAAAGTTCTTATGAGTTTCATAGAAAAGTTAAACTAGAACTTCCACCAATCCTTAGAAAGCATTTCATAACTTATTGGTTTAGAATAATCCGTTTTATCTGATGTAAAAATTTTTAGACGCACCATTTGCATTTTTAATGCACGTTGTACTTCATCTAAAATTTCTTCAATATACATTATTATTTCATTTATATAATTATTAATGCAGTTTGCTTGTAATCTTTTTCCTAAAAGTAAAGATTCTTCAATTGAAATTAATTCAACAGAACTCGGACATGAAATATAACTTGATAGAGATATTTGAGAATTGTCTTTTAAATTTTTTTCGTACTTCATTTATTTACCTGTTTATTCTTAAGGTGGCTTATTTAGGGGATTTAACAATACAAGGGAGGAAGAATAATAAGCCACCTAAGAATATAATTATTAAATACAGTTATTTAGTTAATACAACTATAGTTTTTTTTACATTTTAGATATGCATAAATTGCATAGAAATAAGCAATAAAATTTAATTTTAGTCATACCTATGGAGATTTTCTAATTTACTTATACGTTTTTTTCATCATAAATATGCAATAAATGCATAAATAAATGAAATAAGTAGTATTTTTTATTTATTATTATTGATATCTCTAGTGAAATATATTTTATTGGAAAAAACTCACTGAAATCTAAATGTTAAAAATTAATCATACTACTATAAAAAGAAGAATCTCAAAAATAAGAAGCTATCTTAATAAGAATAACTTAGAAGGCTTTATCCAACCAAGATCAGATTCGTATTTAGGAGAGTATGTTCCCAAACACTCGGCTAGACTAGAATGGCTGTGTGGTTTTTCTGGTTCTGCTGGGGAAATCCTTATACTACCAAATAAAGTTCTATTGTTCGTCGATAGCAGATATACCCTCCAAGCTATAAAGGAAATTAAAAATACAGGTATAAAAGTCATATTAGTTTCAGAAATTTCTCTTATAGATTGGCTTAAAAATAATATAAAACAAAATATAACAATCGGTTTTGATCCTTGGTTATATTCAGTAAGTAAAATTAATGAAATAAATAAATTTAGTCAAAAGGCAAAATTTAACTTTAGATCTATTAGCCTAAACCCTATAGACTTGTTATGGGAAAACAGACCTAAAAAACCTTCAAGTTTAATAGTTCCTCATCCAATAAAATATGCTGGAATAAGTGCAAAAAAGAAAATTAAAAATTTGTCTTACAAAATGAAACAAAACAAAGCTGATGCATTTATCATCTGTCAACCTGATTCATTAGCATGGCTATTAAATATTAGAGGGCGAGATCTGATTCATACTCCTATAATTCTAGCCAGAGCAATAATTCTTTCTAATGGAGATATTTATATATTTATAAACAAAAACAGGATTGATACAAAAGCACTTAAACATCTTCAACTCTGCTCAAGAATAATTAAAATTTATTCCGAAGAACTTATTTTTAAATTAATAAGAGAATTGATAACTAAAAACAAAAAAATATGGATCGATCCTATCTTTACCCCTCATGCAATAGTGTACAGTAAAAAAATTAAGTCATCATCATTTATTAAAAAACCATGTCCTATCGAACTACCAAAATCTATAAAAAACAAAACTGAAATTAAAGGAAGCATTGAAGCTCATAAAAAAGATGGGACTGCCCTATGCAATTTTATACATTGGCTATCAACTTCAAAACAAAAAATAACAGAAATAAGTGCCTCAGAAAAAATAGATAATTTGAGATCAAAACAAAGTAATTTTATTTGTAAATCATTTGAAACAATAAGTGGATTTTCAAGTAATGGGGCAATAGTTCACTATAAAGTGAGCAAGACCTCAAACCTAGAATTTAAAAAAAACAATCTTTACCTAGTAGATAGTGGAGGTCAATACTTAGAAGGCACCACAGATGTAACCCGCTCGATAGCAATAGGGAAACCATCTAATGATATGATAAGATATTTTACCATAGTTTTAAAAGCACATATATCTTTAGCTAATGCAATATTCCCATGTGGGACATCAGGCCATGAATTAGATATACTGGCTAGAAAATATTTTTGGCAAGAAGGAATAGACTATGGTCATAGCACTGGACATGGGGTAGGTTCATGTTTGAGTGTTCATGAAGGGCCTCAAAGAATCTCTAAAGGATCAAATGCAATTTTAGAGCCAGGAATGATTCTTTCCAACGAACCAGGGTTTTACCTAAAAAATAATTTTGGAATAAGAATTGAAAATTTGATGATAGTAGAAAAATTTAAAAAAAATAAATTTAATAAAAAATTAATGTTGTCATTTAAAACTCTTACATTAGCACCATTAGACAAAAAATTAATAAATTATAAAGCACTTTCTAAGGATGAGATCAATTGGTTAAATGACTACCATTTATTAGTATACAAAACTATTGGTCCAAGTTTAACAAAAGAAAAAAAATATTGGCTTAAAAATATGTGTAAAGAAGTAAAATGAAGTACAAATTAATTATCAAGTTCTATTAAAAAGAGATAAGAATTGCTTTTCATCCATGATTTCTACTAGCAAATCCTTTGCTTTTTTTAATTTGGATCCAGGTCTTTCTCCAGCAACTAATATGTCTGTTCTAGGAGAGAGCTGACTAGCTATCAATGCACCAGCATTCTCAGCAAGATTCTTAGCTTCTGAACGTGAAAGATTTTCAAGTGTACCTGTAAAAACTAAAGTTTTGCCTGATAAAGGAGTATTATGCTTTATATCTCTTATTTTTTTTACATTTACAAAAGTACACAAGTCATTGAATTCACTAATATTATTTGTAAAATATTTGATAATAGACTTTACGGCCTTATCTCCCAAACCATTAATAGAAATAAGATCTTCAGAAAATTTATCTAGATTATTTTTATCTGTCAATTCTTGAACTTTATGAATAAAGGTTGAACCTTTAGAAAAATACTGAGCAATCAACCTAGATGCCCCATACCCAACATGCCTAATTCCTAGGGAATAAATTAGTCTATCTAATGTTTGGTTTTTAGAATTTTTTATTGAATCTACAATATTTGACACTGATAAAGGACCCCATCCAGCTAACTGGGAAATTTTTTCATGAATATTAGAAGATTTTTCAGAGGACAGTCTAAAAATATCTCCAAATTTTTGAATAATACCTAACTCAAATAATTCTTTTAATTGCTTTTCTCCTAAACCTTCAATATTAAAAGCATCACGGGAAACAAAATGAATTATTCTGCCCAAAATTTGAGAGTTGCAAAGGTACATATTATTACATCTAATAATAGTTTCATCTTCTAAGCGAGCTAAGGGACCGCTACAAGAAGGACAATACTTAGGAAAAATTATAACTTCAGCAGATTTTGGTCTTAGCGCCGAAATGAAACCAGTTATTTTGGGAATGACATCTCCTGCTCTCTGAACTAATACTGTGTCTCCTTTCATAATACCTAATCTAATAATTTCATCTTTATTATGTAATGTGGCTCTTTTTACCCTTACACCTCCTATAGTAACTGGAGACAGCTCTGCCACAGGAGTGATTGCGCCTGTTCTACCAACTTGAAAAGATACGTTAGTTAAAATTGTAGCTCCTTTTTCAGGAGGAAACTTGTGAGAAATACAGTATCTTGGAGAATGATCTGTCTCTCCTAACCTATCATACAAGCTTAAATCATTTAATTTATAAACCACACCATCTATATCAAAATTTAAACTTGGTCTTTTCTCAAATAAATCTTCATAATAGATTTTTATATCTTCAATATTTGAACATATCTTAGTAGGTTTTGTTAATCTAAAACCAAAACGCTCTAATGCAACTCTAGATTCTAAGAGAGTTTTTCCTATTGGAGATGATATAATACCCCAATTATAAGCATAGAAACCTAGGTTACGAGTTTTAGTAACCTCAGGATTCAAATGTCGTACTGATCCAGCAGCAGCATTTCTTGGATTAGAGAAAGGAGACATGCCTTGTTGTATTCTTTGTAAATTCATCTTTTCAAAATCAATATTAGAAATATATATCTCCCCTCGGACCTCTATCTCCTTAGGAAAATTATTTTTTAACGTTTTGGGAATATCTTCAATATATTTTATATTTTCAGTAATGTTTTCACCTTGTTTCCCATCACCCCGAGTTGAACCTACTACTAAATTTCCAGCTTTATAAATTAAGGTTGCAGATAGGCCATCAATCTTAGGTTCCGCTAATATTTCTAGTAGTCTATTTTCATCAAACTTTAAGAATCTTCTAGTTCTATCCATAAATTCTTCAATTTCCTTCATACTAAAAGCATTACTTAGAGACAGCATTGGAACTTGATGCACAACTTTTTCAAATCCCTGTTGGGGCTTGCTTCCTACTTTTTTAGATGGACTATTTTCTAAACTAATTTTTGGAAAATATTTTTCTAAAACTGTATTTCTAGCCCTTAACGTATCATATTCGGCATCAAAAATTTCAGGAGCATCATTTTGATAATATAATTTGTCATGATATTCTATAGTTTTAGATAAATAAATGAGTTCTTCTAATGCTTCTTCTTCACTCATTTTAGAAGGATGTTTTGAATGATCCATATTATTTAACCCTGGTTATCAACTAAACTCACTACAGCTTCTATTGTAGCATCAGTAATATGTGTTCCGGATGATATCTTATAAAGTTCCTCTAACCTCCCATTTTCGTTCAAAACTGCCACCGTAGTTTGCACATTATCGTTTTCATCTATTAAGATTGATTTTCTTTTACCGGTTTCTTCTGTTAATGCAATAAAACCACTATTCAAAACCAAGTCTATTTTTTTTATTTGTGCTACATCTCTTACTGGTAAAGAAACCAACATTAAAAACCTACGAACTATTCTTCATCAAAAAAATGTAGTATTTCATCTAACAGTGAAATATTAGGATCATCATTCTGATTATTTTTTTTAGGCATAGATTTACTACTTTCATCTTTGTTTACTGAATCACCTAACATTTTATTTTTAAAATTTTCTTTTCTATATTCTGTCAATAATTCGTAGGTATATTGATGCCAATAATTATCTGGAAAATTATGTCCTAACACAGCAGCAGTTGATTTTGCTTCCTCATAAATTCCAAGTACATAATATAGCTCTGTCAATCTAGCTAATGCTTCAGGAACATGGCTAGTGGTCTGATAATTATCTACAACATTTTTAAATCTGTTAATTGCAGAAATATAATTATCAAAACGCATATAAGTTCTACCTACTTCCATATCTTTTCCTGCTAAATGATCTTTAACCAAAAATAATTTTTGTCTTGCATCTTTAGAATAGATACTATTAGGAAATCTCCTTATTAATTCTTCAAAGGTTTGTAAGGCACTCGTAGTCATGGATTGTTCTCTCTTTACATCACTAATTCTTTCATAAAAAGAAAGAGCAACCAAGTAATAGGCATAATCAACATCATCTGCTCCTGGATGCAGTTCTATATATCTTTTCGCTGCAGAAATAACCATATCATAATCATTTCTCATATATCTTGCATAAGCAGTCATGATCTGAGCCTGTTTTGCCCAGATAGAATAAGGATGTTGTCGCTCAACCTCCTCAAATTCTTGTGCAGCTGTATGATAATCTTTTTCTTTCATAGAGCTAAGTGCTGAATTATATATTTCTTCTACTGATCTCTCTGTATACTCCTTTTTTTTATCAGAAGAAGAACACGCAAACAACAATACCAAGAAAGTTAGCAGAAAAAATTTATTTAAATTAAAAACTTGAAATATACTCATAATGATAATCATAACATCTATCTTTTAATGAACAAAAATATAATATTAAAAAATAGACTATACACACGTTCCTAACTTGTTATAACTTCGGTATAGTGGCAAAGTCTAATAATATTACAACCCTATTAGAAGGATTTTTCTTTGAGAAATAATGCTGAACTATTAAAATTTGCCCATGAATTAGCGAATTCCACACAAGAATTGGTCAGTAAGAACTTTAGAAAATTAAATAGTTGGTCTTTAAAATCAACGAATCATTCTAGAAGACCTCAAATTTTGACTGAAACAGATATAGAATGTGAAAAAATAATGAGAAAAATGATAAATAAAAAATTTCCTAATCATGGCATAATCGGGGAAGAATTAGGAGTAGAGAATGAAAAATCAGAGTTTGTCTGGGTTTTAGACCCTATAGATGGAACTAAAGCATTTGTTTCTGGACTACCCGTATTTGGCAGTATGATAGGGCTAATGCAAAACAATAAGCCAATAATAGGAATCATAGATCAACCTATAACTAAAGAAAGAATCTGGGGAAGTATTCAAGGAAGCTATCTGAATGGTAGAAGTATAAAAACACGAAATTGTAAGTCCACAAAAGAGGCAATATGTGCGATCACAGAACCTGAAATGTTTACCTCAAGCGAACAAATTTACAAAAAAATTTCTCAAGATGTATTGTTTATAAGATATGGGACTGATTGTTGGGGTTATGCAATGTGTGCCGCTGGATTAATAGATTTAGTAATAGAAAAAGATTTAGAAATCTGGGACATAGTAGCTGCGGAAGCAATTATTAATCCAGCTGGAGGAAAAATTACCAATTGGGAGGGAAAAAATCTACTAGGCAGCAATTCAGTAGTAGCTTCAGGAGACCCAATCCTTCATAAATTAATCTTAAAAACATTAAAAACATAATTGATAAGTTCTTGCTTATGAAAATATATTTTTAATAGGCTTAGTTGGAAAGTATAAATAATGTCAACCACAAGAGAAAAAATGAAATACGATGTACTGATAATTGGAGCCGGACCTTCGGGTCTTTCTGCAGCAATTAAAATAAAAAAACTAGCATCAGAAAAAAATAAATCAATATCAGTTTGCATACTAGAAA
>PTKJ01000029.1 GCA_002937675.1 Alphaproteobacteria bacterium MarineAlpha9_Bin1
AGAAGAAGCTCAAGAAGAAGCTCAAGAAGAAGCTCAAGAAGAAGCTCAAGAAGAAGCTCAAGAAGATATGGAAAAAGTTGCAGTCGTTAAAGAAGAAAAACTGGGATTTATACAAAGGATCGCTTCCAGTTCAGTATTTAGTGGATCAAAAAGTACACCAAAATCAAAAAAAACCACACTTAGAGCTGAATATAAACCATTTTTTTCAGGCTTAAAAAATGATGAAAAGACAAACATTGTTGAAGAAGAACGTCCTGTAGAAATTTCTGAGAAAATTGTTGCTGACGAAAAGAAAAAAGATACTGAAACTGCGGAAGATAATTTAACTGATATTCCAGCTTTTTTGAGAAGGCAAAATGATTAAGGAAATTTGTTTTGCTAGAGAATGCATCAACAAATTATGATAGCATAAAAATTGATGGAGCAAATAAGTCAGCGATTGAAGTTTGTAAACAAAGAATAATTGCTGTCTCAGTAATATTTTTTGTAGTAACTGTTCTGATCTCAATCAAATTGTTTTATGTTTCTAGCAGCGGTTCTGTAATTAAGACTGAAATAATTAATGATCAGCTTCCTATTGTTAGGGGTAAAATTCTAGATAGGAATGATAAGATTTTAGCAGTTTCATTACCCTCCTACTCTCTCCATATGAATGGTACTAAAGTAAGAAAACCTATAATACTATTAGCAAAGCTATCCAAAATAATACCAACAATAGATAAAAGTAAAATACTAAAAAAAATTAATGATCAAAAAAAATTTATATATATTGCTAGACAGTTGACTCCAAAAGTCGCAGAAGAGGTCCACTTACTTGGAGAGCCTTCCTTAGATTTTGATATTGAATCTTTAAGATTATATCCTCTTGAAAAAGAAACTGGCTATTTATTGGGTTATATGGGGTTTGATGATAAACCACATGCAGGTGTAGAACGTAGCTTTGATGAGAAATTAAAACAAGGAAAAGATGTTAAACTTACTTTAGATAGTAGATTACAAAGTATAGTATATGATAAGTTAAAGGATGGTTTTATAGAGTTTAACGCAAAGGCAGCAGTTGGAATTATAATGGATGTAACAAATGGAGAAATACTTGCAGCTGTAAGTATTCCTGATTTTAACCCTAATTTGAGAAGCCAACATAAATCAGGTAATAGCAATAATAGAGTTACAATGTCGAATTATGAAATGGGGTCAATTTTTAAATCATTCACCATAGCCTCAGGACTTAATGAAAATTTGATCAATCTAGATAGTAGATTTGATGCATCTAAGCCATATGAAGTGAAAGGAAAAATAGTCACAGATTTCCACCCAAAAAACAGAATACTAAGTTTAAAAGAAGTATTTGTGTATTCTTCAAATATAGGGAGTGCAATGATAGCTATGCAACTAGGAATGGAAAAACAAAATCACTATCTAATTGCACTAGGATTGAATAAAACCATTGATAGTGGGATTAAAGAAATCAATGCACCTCTATTTCCAGAAGTAGTTTCCGAGGCTGATATCGTATCTCGCTCTTATGGATATCATATATCTGTTAATCCATTGCAAGTTATTGCGGCTCTGGCTGCTACCGTTAACGGAGGTAAGTATATAGAACCTTTTGTGGTTGATGACCCTATATATAAAAAGAGACCATCAGTACAAGTTTTTAAACCAGAAGTTTCAAATATAATGAGATATTTATATAGAAGTGTTGTTTCGGATGGCGGTACAGCAAGTAAAATTAACATTAAAGAATACAAAATAGGGGGGAAAACGGGAACTGCTAGTCCAGTAGAAAATGGACAATACAATACCGAAAAAAATATTGTATCGTTTATTTCTTTTTTACCTATTAATGATCCTAAATATGCAATTTTTATTCTTTTGGACAACCCAAACCCTCATAAAAAACCTCAAGCTACTGCGGGTTGGACGGCTGTTCCTATAGCAAGAGATATTGTGAGAGAAATGGCCCCTGTAGTTGGAGAACCGGGACTAAATTTTAATATGACTAAAAATATAAATAAAGAAGCAATACTTCAATAATATTTAATGATATAGAAATGACTAAATTTTCAGAGTTATGTCCAGATAGTATAGTTTATAAAAATGTTTCCTATGATCCCTCAATTAAAGGGATTACTGCTGATTCCAGAAAAGTATATGACAATTATATTTTTGTAGCGATAGACGGATGTAATTATAATGGAGAAAATTTTATTCCAGCAGCTATAAAAAGAGGTGCTAAAGTAATTATTACAAAGAAAGCACAGTATAAAAAATTTCAAAAATCAGACTGCATTTTTTTAACGTCAAATAATGTAAGAAAAACTTACGCTGAGATAGCTAGTAAATATTATAAAGAACAACCTAAATTAATTGTAGGAGTAACTGGTACTAATGGAAAAACTTCTACTGCTTGGTACACAAATAAGATATGGACGTTATCGGGAATAAAATCAGCATCAATAGGAACTTTAGGCATTGATACCGGAGAAAGCATAAAAACAACTAACTTAACAACTCCTGATCCTGTTATTTTATCAAAAACACTAAGAGATCTAGAAAAGAATAAAGTAAGAAATACTATTATAGAGGCCTCTAGCCACGGTTTATCTCAATATAGATTAGGTGGAATAAAATTTTCTATTTCAGCAATTACTTCACTAGGAAGAGATCATTTAGATTATCACAAAACATATTCAAATTATGTAGAAAGCAAATTAAAATTATTTAAGGAAACTACTATTGAAGACGGAGTAGCTATTATAAATTCTGATATTCAAGATTGTAATTTATTTATAAGAGCAGCTAAAATAAAAAAATTAAAAATAATTTCTGTAGGTAAAAATAATAGGTCAAACTGGTCTTATAAAGTAATAGGGATCAAAGATAGTTTAAAAATTATCGAAGTATCGTATAAAGGAAAAAAGACCACTTTAAACACAAATATTGTAGGCAATTTTCAGATAAGTAATCTTTTGATTTCTATGGCTATAGCTTTAGAATCAGGATTATCAAGAGATCAAATAGAACGTATTATTCCACAATTATCGTCTCCTCCTGGTAGATTAGAAAATGTTGTAACGAATAATAGAATGCCTCCTATATTCATAGATTATGCTCACACTCCTGATGCTTTAGAGAACTCTCTAAAGGCGCTTAGGCCATATGTTAGGAATAAACTAGTAGTCGTTTTTGGTTGCGGGGGAAATAGAGATAAGGGCAAAAGACCTTTAATGGGTAAAATTGCACAAGTTAATTCTGATAAAATAATTGTTACAGATGATAATCCGAGATCAGAAAACCCTTCTGATATTCGTTCTCAAATAATAAAAGAATGCCCTGATGCTATAGAAATTCCAGATAGAAAAGAAGCTATCTATTCAGCTATAAAAAATTTGACAAAAGGAGATGTTTTACTTGTTGCAGGGAAAGGTCATGAAACTCAACAGATATATCATAAAGAAAAAAGATTTTTTAGTGATAAGAAAGTAATTAAAGAGATTATAAAATAGGTCAATAAATGGAAAATTTTACAGGTAAATTCTTATGGAACTCTAATCTTTTAGAAAAAATTACAGGAGGTAAGAGCTCAGGATATTGGGAATGTGATGGAATAGAAATAGATAGTAGAAAAGTTAAGGAAGGGGACTTATTTTTAGCATTGTCCGGACAAAAACTTGATGGACATAACTTTGTAGAGGCTTCTATATTAGCAGGAGCTTCTGCAGTAATGATAAAAAATGACTATACCAAAAACTATAAAAAATTTCAGAATATAACTGTAACTGATGTTTTTCAAAGCCTTATTCATATTGCTCAAGAAGCTAGAATGCGTGCTGAAAAATTATATAAGACTAAATTTATAGCAATTACAGGTAGTAGTGGAAAAACTTCAACAAAAGAGATGATGAAGATTGTACTGGGAAAGATAGGAAACACATATGCTAATCCTGAAAGTTTTAATAATCATGTCGGAGTTCCTTATTCTTTGGCTAATATATCCAGAAACAATAAATTTGGAATATTTGAAATAGGCATGAATAGACTAGATGAAGTAAGAGACTTATCTTCATTAGTAAGGCCACAAGTTGCAGTTATAACTAATATATCTGAGGCCCATGTAGGTAATTTTAATTCTATAGATGAAATAATAAAAGCTAAGTCAGAAATATTTTATGGTCTAGTAAAAGGAGGATATGCAATTATAAATAGAGATAAAATTTCTTTTGAGAAGATTAAATTTTTAGCGAATAAAACGGGAATAACTAACTTGTTAACATTTGGTCAGACTAATAAATCTGATGTTCATCTTAAGTCTAGAAAGTTAATAAATGGAGGACAAAGTTTAGTAGCAAATGTTTTTGGTAAGGAACATGCTTACGATATTAATTTATATGGATTCCATCAAGCTCTTAATTCCCTTTCAGTTCTTGCAGTAATGAAAGTTCTGGGATGTGATGTCGAACAAGGGATAAAAGCTTTTAGTTCTGTAAAAACAACTTCTGGTAGAGGAAAAAAACATAAAATTTATATAAAAAATAAAGAATCTGTTCTTATTGATGATAGCTATAATGCGAATCCTAGTTCAGTAGAGGCTTCTGTTAGAATGTTAGTGGAAGTGGCACAAAAAGGGAGAACAGTTTTTATATTTGGTGATATGAAAGAATTAGGGCATTTCTCTAAGGAGTTACATGAGAGAATAGCGAGTGTTATTAATAAATTAAAAATTGATTTAGTTTTTTGCATCGGAGAAGAGACAAAAGTTATCTTCAAATCTTCAAAAAAATATTGTGAAGTATTTTGGTATAGAGATGTTAATGATTTAAATAAAAGTAATTTTGACGATATGCTTTTACCTGGTGATAATATATTGATAAAGGGATCACGAGTGATGCAGATGGAAAAAATAGTAAAATATCTTATAAAAAATTGTGTAAAAGAGAGGAAATAGACAATTGTTATATTACTATCTCTCAACATTAATTGAAGACTATAGTGTCTTTAATATAGTTAGATATTTAACATTTAGAGGAGGTGCGTCTCTCATTACTGCATTATTATTATGTTTCATTATTTCTCCATTGATTATTAGGTGGTTAAAATCTAAGCAGATAAAGGGGCAACCTATTAGAGATGATGGTCCGGAATGGCATTTAAAAATTAAAAGAGGAACCCCGACTATGGGAGGGTTAATTATTTTATGTTCTCTCGTTGTTTCTAGTTTGTTGTGGGCTGATTTAAAAAATATTTATATATGGATAGTATTGTATATTACATGTGGATTTGGAGTAATTGGCTTTTTAGATGATTATCTTAAAGTTACCCGTAACAATCACAAAGGTTTATCTGCGGGACTTAAAATCGTATTACAATTTATTATTGCGAGTATAGCTCTAGTATGGATTTATAATATTTCTTTAGGTCAATTAGCAGGATTAATTTCATTTCCTTTTCTTAAGGATGTCACAATTAACTTGGGAATAGTTAGTTGGTGTATTATTGCAAGCTTGATAGTGGTTGGTTCTTCAAATGCAGTGAATTTGACAGATGGATTAGATGGTCTAGCCATAGTTCCTATAATTATAGCTTCTAGCGTATTTGGTTTAATAGCATACCTTGTTGGAAATACAATTTTTTCTGGTTATTTAAATTTATTTTATATAGCTGGCACTGGAGAAATATTAATTTTTTGCACAGCCTTAGTGGGAGCTGGACTTGGATTTTTATGGTTCAATGCTCCTCCAGCAAGTGTTTTTATGGGAGATACAGGTTCTCTATCAGCAGGAGCATCAATTGGGATAATAAGTATAATAACTCGCCATGAGATAGTACTTGCAATTGTGGGAGGATTGTTTGTATTGGAAGCTATATCGGTTATTGTCCAGGTCATTTCCTATAAACTTACCGGCAAACGTGTTTTTCAAATGGCTCCGCTACATCATCATTTTGAAAAAAAAGGTTGGTCTGAACCTACTATAGTTATCAGGTTTTGGATCATTGCTTGTGTTTTAGCTTTAGTTGGTCTCGCAACACTAAAATTGAGATAATATGGATGTATTTAGTAAAAAATTTATTAATAATAAAATTGGTGTATTGGGTTTAGGTTTATCCGGAGTCTCTGCTGTTAAATATTTAAAAAGTATTGGAAAAGAAGTTTATGCCTGGGATGATTCTGCTAAAGTTAGAAATAACAATGACTGTCTAGAAATTAATATAGTAGATTTGAGTTTAAAAAATTATCTAAAAAATATTGATATTTTGTTAGTTAGTCCCGGAGTGCCCTTAAGTAATAATATTATTGTAATTGCTAAGAAATTAGGAAAATTTATAACAAGTGATATAGAAATCTTTTGGCAAAAAGAATCTGTGGAAAAAAATAACTTTATTGCAGTCAGTGGTTCCAATGGAAAGTCAACTGTGTCCTCAATTATATATCATATAATGAAATTTTCAGGTCTATCTGTAAAATTAGGCGGAAATATAGGAATTCCTGTTCTTGATCTGGTTCCATTTAAAAAAAAAGGAACATATGTTTTAGAACTTTCCTCATATCAACTGGAACTAATTAGTAAATTTAAAGCATCAATTTCTATATTGACTAATATTTCTCCCGATCATATAGACCGGCATGGTTCCCTAAAAAATTATATTGTAGCCAAGGAAAAAATTTTTAAAAATCAATCTATGGAAGATATTTTTATAATAAATTTAGACAATGATCTATGTCGTTTACTATATGAAAAATTAAGTAAAAGAAATAATCATCCAAAAATTTTCAGTATCTCATTAAAAAAAAGAATACAAAATAGTGTTTACTTTGACAAAGACATTTTAATTGATTTTACAGGAGAAAAAGAATTAGAAATTGGAAGAATAGAAGATTTAACTTTATTAAAAGGAGATCACAATAAAGAAAATATTGCATGTGCTGTGGCAGCATGTCTATTGAACAACGTCTCCCATCAAAATATTAAAGATGGTTTATCTTCTTTTAAAAATTTGCCGAACAGAATGGATGAAGTTACGACTTATAAAAACATAACTTTCATAAATGATTCTAAATCTACTAATATAATTTCAAGTATAGCTGCAATTAAGTGCTATAAAAAAGTGATTTGGATTGCAGGTGGGCAAGATAAAAATGAAAATTTGGAACAGTTGCTGCATGTTAATAAACATATCCTAGCAGGTTTTTTTATAGGGACTTCAGGAGAAAAATTTAAAAAATTTTTTGAAAAGTATTTTTTATCAAAAAATAGTATATATCTAAAGAATGCCATGAATGATGCTATAACATGTGCATTAAGGCTAGAACATCCAGTAGCAATATTGTTTTCTCCGGGTTGTGCTTCATTTGATCAGTTTAAAAACTTTGAAGTTAGGGGTGAGATTTTTATATCTGAAGTAAAAAAGCTTAAAAATAGATATTTGGAATAATATAATGATTTCCCTTTCACGAAGTGATAACAGTCTTTTAGCTCGTTGGTGGTGGACTATAGACCGTTGGAATTTGTTACAGATATTTATTTTAGCTTCTATAGGTATTATAATGATCTGGGCTGTGAGCCCCTCTGCTGTTGATAGATATAGTGAAATTAATGATTCGTATCATTTTCTAAAAAAGCATATAGGCTTCCTATCTATAGGAACATTGATAATGCTATTTCTTTCTTTTTTATCTGTTAAAGGTATTCGTAGGATAGGATTACTAGGATTTCTAAGTTCTCTTGTGTTACTTTTTTGTGTAATG
The DNA here is from genome assembly GCA_002937675.1 of Alphaproteobacteria bacterium MarineAlpha9_Bin1. Taxonomy (GTDB): domain Bacteria; phylum Pseudomonadota; class Alphaproteobacteria; order TMED109; family TMED109; genus MarineAlpha9-Bin2. Next base: position 7,748 of record PTKJ01000029.1, read on the forward strand.
TTCTTTGGTGAAAATATTAATGGTTCTACCAGGTGGTTAGATATTGGTTTTAATATACAACCTTCTGAATTTATGAAACCATTCTTTGTAATTATTACAGCTCTTTTATTGTCACAAAAATCTAGAACTATTGAAAATTTTCCAAAATGGATTAATTATGGACACCTTTCCTTAATATTGCTAATGGTGGTTTTATTTCTACTTTTTAGACAACCAGATTTTGGTATGGCTGTTCTTGTAATTTTAATGTGGTTTGGTCAACATTTTTTAGTGGGATTGTCTTTTAGGTGGGTTTTGGCATTAATTTCTGCTCTAACTACCGTTATGTTATTGGGATACTATTTTGTTGATTATGTAAAAACAAGAATAGATTCTTTTTTAAGTTCTGGAAACCAAGGAGAATACCAATTAAGTTTAGCACTAAAGGCTTATGAAAATGGGAGTATTTTAGAAAATTTATTTGGAAAGGGTCCCGGCAAGGGCACTATAAAAAAACAGATACCTGATGCACATACGGATTTTATATTCCCAGTAATAGCAGAAGAGTTTGGAGCAATAATTTGTTTTTTTATAATTATTATTTTTACCTGCATAATAGTAAGAGGATTTTGGAGAGTTATAAACTTTAGTAATCTTTTTCAACTATTATCAGCTGGAGGTTTACTGATGTTGTTTGGTATTCAGGTTCTGATAAATATTTCAGTAACTCTTGGTCTAATACCTACTACGGGTATGACATTACCATTTATAAGCTATGGGGGTTCTTCTTTAATTTCAACATTTATATGTATGGGAATGATGCTTGCTTTAACAAGAAAAAACTGATGTCTTTTGGAAAAAAGAAAGATGAGTAATAAGAAATTTAAAAATGTTTTAATATCTGCGGGAGGAACAGCAGGTCATGTTTTTCCTGCTATTGAAGTAGCTAAAGAATTTTGTTCTAGAGGATATTTTATTTTTTTTGTTACTGACCGTAGAATGTATGATTTTGTTAAAAAGCAACCTAATTTTATAAACAAAAATATAAAATTATTTTGTTATAGAGGTAAAGGTTTTCAGAGAAAAAATATCTTACAAAACTGCCTTTCTTTTGTATCTTTATTATCAGGTCTATTTCAGTCTTTTGCATATTTAATCTTTAACAGGCCAGCTATAGCAATTGGTTTTGGTGGGTATATTACTGTGCCGGTGTTATTTGCTTGCTATATTTTGAAAATAAAAGTCTTCATCCATGAAGGGAATGCAATATTAGGAAAAGCTAATAAATTACTTTATAGAATTTCTAAAAAATTAATGACGCATTTTGTTAAACTTGAAGAAAACGGTGATAAGAATTTTAATTATATTTGTGTAGGTATGCCTGTACGAAAAGAAATAGTAGATTTGAATAAATTTAACTATACAAAAATAAAAAATAAGACAATAAATATTTTAATTACTGGGGGAAGTTTGGGAGCTGAGATAATGGCTTTTAAAATAGCCAATACAATTATCAGATTTTCTCCAGAATTAAAGATTAAGCTTAGTATAGTTCAACAGGTAAGAAGAGAAAACTTTTCTGAACTTAAAAAAATATACGATAAAAATAATATAAATGCAGAATTGGAAATATTTATTAAAAATATGGCTAAATATTTGAAATGGGCTGATTTGATAATTTGTAGATGTGGAGCAGGAACCTTGGCAGAAAACTTAATTGTAGGTAAACCTGCTGTAATGATTCCGCTAGCTAATTCAGCAGATAATCATCAGTTATATAATGCTAAACTAGCTGAGGATAGAGGAGTGGGCTGGGTTATTACTGAAGAAGAATTAGAAAATTTCACAGAAATAAAAAATAAATTGGAGCACATTATTAGAAATATAGAAAAATTTCAAAAAACATCAGAAATAAAAAAACAAAAAGTTATTTTGGATTCGGCATCTAGAATAGCGGATATCACATCCTCCTATATTACTTTAACGAAGGAAAGTAGAGAAAGAAATGACACAGTTCACTCTTGATACTGGAATAATACATTTCATTGGTATTGGTGGAATAGGTATGAGTGGTATCGCAGAAGTGTTGTGTGATTTGGGATATAAAATTACTGGGAGTGATATCCAAGAGAACTCAAATATTGAAAGATTAAAATCTAAGGGAATAAAGATAAATATTGGGCAGAAAAAAGAGAACATTCAAAATGCTAGTGTAATAGTGGTTTCTTCTGCAATTAAGAATGATAATAGAGAATTAAGCGCTGCAAGATTAGCTCAACTTCCTATAGTGAGGAGAGCAGATATGTTAGCAGAGCTAATGAGATTTAGAAAATCGATAGCAATTGGTGGCACCCATGGTAAAACAACAACTACATCCATGATAAGTTCTATAATGGTTAATTCACAATTAGATCCTACAATTATAAATGGAGGAATAATAGAATCTTATGGGTCAAACGCAAGATTGGGTAAAGGCTCCTGGATGGTAGTAGAGGCAGATGAAAGCGACGGTACTTTTACTAGACTGCCTACAACAGTGGCTGTTGTTACTAATATTGACGAAGAGCATTTAGATTATTATGGAAATTTTGAAAATTTAAAAAATGCATTTAAAAGCTTTATTGAAAATATCCCCTTTTATGGATTTGCAGTCTTATGTGTAGATGATCCTGAAGTTAATTTTATGTATGAAAATATTCAAGATAGAAAGTTAGTCACGTACGGACTAAATACTCAAGCCAATTATTCAGCAAAAAATATAAAAACTAAAGAGGGTAAGATGTTTTTTGACGTAATTATAAAAATCAAATCCTCTCCAAAGTTATTAACTATTAAAAATGTCTCTATAGTGATGCCAGGTGAATATAATGTGAGAAATGCTTTAGGTGCAGTAGCGGTAGCTCATCAATTGGGAATTAAAAATGATAACATAAAAGAGGGATTAAAAACTTTTACGGGTGTTGAAAGAAGGTTCAGTATTATAGATAAGATAAAAGGAATATCTATAATTGATGACTATGCTCATCATCCTACAGAAATAGTAAATACTCTAGATGCGGCCAGTTCTATCTGCGATGGGAAAATAATCGCTATTTTTCAGCCACACAGGTTTTCAAGGCTTAATAATCTTTTTGAAAAATTTATTAATTCATTTTTTAAGGCAGATACTGTTTTTGTCACAGAGATATATGCAGCTGGCGAAAAAAATATCCCTAATTTGAATCAAAAAAAAATAAGAGATTCTATGCTTAAAATAGGGCATAAAGATGTTAGATTGCTAAATAATTTTGATAAACTAGCTGATGAATTATTAGTTTTATGTAAATCAGGAGATTTTGTTATATTTTTAGGAGCAGGTTCTATTTCTAGCATAGCTAAGAAAGTAACTTGGCAATTAAAAAAAATAATTTAACCCAAATAAATATGTAAAATATATTAAATTAATGACAGAACCAGGATTGATAAATAAAGTGCCACGTGTAAGAGGGGATCTAATTCCTAATGCTATTTTATCTAAATCGAGTTGGTTCAGAGTTGGTGGACCAGCAGAGTTGCTTTTTATGCCCAAAGACGAGTTAGATCTGAAAACATTTAAAAAAAAACTTGATCCGGATATTCCTTTTACTGTTTTAGGGGCAACTTCAAATGTGTTAATTAGAGATGGAGGAATAAAGGGAGTAGTAGTCAAACTAGGATCAAATTTTAATCATATGAATAATTATAATGATCTAATAATAGTTGGAGGAGCTGTGATGGATATGAAAATCTCTTTACTAGCTGCTAAAAAACGTATAGGAGGCATGGAATTTCTTTCAGGTATTCCAGGAACTATTGGAGGTAGTGTTAAAATGAATGCTGGGGCTTATGGAAATGATGTCTCGGATATATTATATAAAGTTAAGCTAATGAAAAATAATGGTAGTATTTTAGAACTTTGTCCTGCCAAACTGAAAATGAAATATAGAAATACGTCGATTTCAAAGCAATCTGTAGTGATAGAAGTAGAGTTAAAAGGTTATCAGTGTGATCAAAAATTAATTTTTGAAAAAATAAAAGAGATAAATAATCAAAGATCTAAAACTCAGCCTATTAAGAATTTAACAGGAGGATCTACATTTCGTAATCCTCCCGGTTGCAAGGCTTGGGAGCTTATAGATAAAGTAGGTTGTAGAGGAATGAGCATAGGTGGTGCTAGAATTTCAGAAATACATCCAAATTTTATTATTAGTGATGGCAACGCAACAGCTAATGACATTGAAAATCTTGGACTAGAAGTTAAAAAAAGAGTTTTAGATAATTTTGGTATTAAACTTGAATGGGAAATACTTAGGTTAGGATATAAAATAGAAAGAAATTAAAATGAAAATACTATTACTTATGGGAGGAGATACTGAGAGAGAAGTGTCATTGATGAGTGGAAAAGAGGTTTTCAAATCACTAAATTTACTGGGGCACCAAGTTGTCAAAGTAGATGGCAGAGATTATAAATTTTTATCACATGAAGATTATAAAATGGATTTAATTTTTAATGCTTTACATGGAGGAATTGGAGAAAATGGCGTTTTACAAGGCTTTTTTGATGATCTAAAAATACCTTATACCGGATCAGGAGTTCTTGCATCATCGCTTGCTATGAATAAAATTTTAGCTAAAAAAATATTTGCAGAATCAGGCATTAATGTAGCTAAAGATAAATTAGCAGATATAAATGATGTGATTGAAAAAGATCCTATGTCAAGACCATATGTTTTAAAACCAATAGATGGTGGATCTAGTATAGATATAGAAATTATAGATAAAAACTTTGATACAAAAATATTAACTGCAAAAAAAAATAAAACTAATTATTTTGTAGAACAATTTATAGAAGGTAAGGAGCTTTCGGTTGCTATAATTGATAATGAGATTTTAGGGATAATAGAAATTAAATATGTGGAGAATTTTTATAATTATAATGCTAAGTATAAAGCTTCTGAGACCAAATACGTTTTGCCAAAAAATATTAGTAGTATAGCAAGAGAAAAATTAAATAAATATGCTTTAAGCGCACATAAATCATTGGGTTGTAAAGGATTAACAAGAGCAGATTTTATTCTTCCTATAACTCATCCTGATGATCCTGTATTATTAGAAATTAATACTTTACCTGGATTAACAACTCATTCCCTTGTTCCTAAAATAGCTAATAATTGTGGGATATCATATGATAATTTGATAGCTAAAATTATACACGGAGCAATAAATTGAAATTTGTTGTTAAGATTATTTTACTAATTTTAATCATAGTAGCTACGAGTGTTTTATTTATTAAAAAAGATAAAGTTATATACAAAGTAGAAATATTTCTGGATGATTTTGCTAAACATACGGGTATAGTTTTGGAAGAAGTATGGGTTAGGGGGAGAAATAATCAGAGCAAGAAGGAAATTATTAATGCTATTAACATGAATATTGGAGATTCAGTATTATTTATCAATTTAGACAAGTTAAAAGGTAAAATTGATAATTTACCATGGGTATCAAACTCAAGTATTTATCTCTATCCTCGAGGAAAAATTGAAATAGAGATAGAAGAATATATTCCTGTTGCAGTATACAAGATAAATGATGGTCATTTTTTAATTAATGAAGATGGAAAAAAAATTATCAATATTGACAGTGATGATTATGCTTCTTTAATAATAATTTCCGGTGATAATGCATTACAAAATATGCATGAGATGAAAGAAATAATATGGGAGTTAAAGAATTGTAAGTTTTCCTTAAATAAAATTGAAAGAGTTGGTAATCGCAGATGGAATATATTTTTTGATGAAGGCTTCTATGCAAAATTGCCATCAGAAGAACCTAAATTAGCCTTACTTCGATTAGAAAATTTTCTTTCTAAGTATGATATAAAATCAGAAAAATTAGCCTTTATAGATCTAAGGTTATTAGATAGAGTGAGTATAAAATATAGTGATTAAATAGCAGGTAGGAATTTTTGATTATGGCTAGTCTTTTTTCTTCTAGGTTTGCGAATATTGCAAATAATCAGATACATACCTCTCTAGATATTGGGTCAGGGAAGGTTAGTTGTTTAATAGCAAAAATTAATAATGCCGGTTCAATAGAAATAATTGGAGCTGGACACCAGGAATCTAAAGGATTGTCTTCGGGAAATATAACGGACTTAGAAGAGTTAGAATCTTCCATTAGAAAATGTGTTGAATCTGCTGAAAAAATGGCTGCTGAGACTGCTAGGAGTGTTATTCTGAGTTTTTCTTCAGGAAAACCTGAAGCAAGAATTTTAAAAATAGAGGTAGAACTTCAGGGTTCTGTAGTTACAGAAAAAGATTTAGAGAAGGTATATGATTCATTAAGAGGACAAAACACTTTCGTAGGAAAAAAGATTTTGCATGTAGTTCCATTACAATTTTCTATTGATGGAAGCAAGGGAATAAAAAATCCAATTGATATGTATGGAGAAAAGCTAAGTCTGGATGTAAGTATTATTAGTGTAGAAGAAAATGCAGTAAAAAATTTTTATAGGGTCGTAAATAAGGCTGATTTAGAGGTTAGTGACATCATCTTTAGTCCTTATGCTTGTGGCTTGTCAGTTTTGGATGAAGAAGAAAGAGATTTGGGAGTAGCTTTAGTAGATATAGGCTACGATTTAACAACTGTGTCTATATTTATAAACAAAGCAATAGTTTCAACTAGTATTATTCCGTTAGGGGGAGCATTAATTACTAAAGATATAGCAAAAATTTTCTCATTATCTATTGTTGATGCAGAAAAAATTAAAATTATTAATGGACAACTGATAGAGGGTGCTGTGGAAGGAGGGACTACTATAGAAGCCAAACAACTTGGAGTAGATAACGAATTATTAGATCCTATAGAAGTTTCAAGAGCTCACCTTACTCAAATTATTAAGCCCAGAGTTCAGGAAATTCTGGAAACAGTGAGAGAAAAAATATTAAAAAGTGGCTATAATAAGTTAATAACCAATAGGGTAGTTTTTACAGGTGGAGCCTCCCAAATGGATGGTCTCTTATATTTGGGTTCTGAAGTTTTAGATAAAAAATCTAGATTAGGAAGACCAAAATTGGTATCAGGATTACCAGATAATATGTCAGGTTCTGCATTTTCTACAGTTAACGGCCTGTTAAAATATATCTCAACTGAAAGTAATGATTTGAAGCCTAAAATAGTGTCTAATAATAGAGATGAAGTAAATATAGTAGTAAGATTTAACAAATTTAAAAAATGGATATTAGAAAATTTTTGACTATCTGGTTTTTAAATTACTGTTACAAATGTTACAAAATGTTATTTCCCCTAAAGTTATTAAGTTGTTATATTTCAGGTAAATTAACAATGCTTGCGAAGCTTATGAAATCAGTTTACCAAAAAACTTTAAATGTTCCTGTTAAATGTGAAGGTGTAGGATTGCATTCTGGAAAATTGGTTGAGATGCATATTAAGCCGGCCGGTCCCAATACAGGTATATTTTTTAGAAGGTTGGATATACCAGATAACCCTATTATAAATGCCTCCTATGATTGTGTAGTAGACACTAAATATGGAACAACATTAGCTAATGCTGATGGAACACATGTTCAGACGGTAGAACATTTGATGGCAGCTTTTATGGGTACGGAAATTGATAATGCTGAAGTTATTTTGTCGTCTTGCGAAGTTCCAGTAATGGATGGAAGCTCTAAAAGTTTTGTTGAAATGATAAATTCAGTAGGCAAAAAAGAACAAATTGCTAGAAAAAAGTCAATAAAAGTTTTGAGAGATATTTGCGTGTCCTTTGAAGATAAAAATATTAGTATTAGCCCTTCTGACACTTTCTCTATTAATTATCATATAAATTTTTCTGATCCACTTATAGGGGAACAGACATACGAGGTTGTATTTTTTAATGGTGCTTTTAAGGAACAAATATGTTCTGCCAGGACGTTTGGTTTTCTGAATGAAGTAAAAGCTTTACAAAAGTCTGGATTTGCTTTAGGCGGATCTTTAGAGAATGCGATAGTATTAGATAATGGAAAAGTTTTGAATCCTGGTGGACTGAGATATAAAAACGAGTTTGTTAGACACAAAATTTTAGATTGTTGTGGGGATATGTATCTTGCAGGAAAAAATTTAATAGGAAGTATCGAAGCTAATTGTGCTGGTCACGAATTAAATAATATTTTACTTAGAAGATTGTTGGGAGATAAAAAGAATTATGATATTGTTGAAACCGTGGGGCAGGTTGGAACTTTAGAAGAGGTTAAAACTAGAGAACGGGTTGATGTAGAGAAAATAGCCATAGCTTAAAGGTTTTTTTGTGAGAGTTTTCTTCATTATTAAGTTTTATTTAGTATTTTTTGTTTTCTGCGTTTTTTCTGTTTTTGCAGAAGAGGGTA
>PTKJ01000003.1 GCA_002937675.1 Alphaproteobacteria bacterium MarineAlpha9_Bin1
CTAAATCTCCATTCCTTACTTCAATTATTGATAAATTTAAATTATTCTCATCATAAAAATATATTAAATTTTCAAAGAAATATCTACTATAAGATAATTATATTTATTTTGTTAGTAAAAAGAAGAGTTATGACAAAAGATTTGATTTACTTCGAAGACCTTGAAATAGGTCACAAAATTAAGCTTGGCTCTATCAGCGTGTCAAAGAAAGAAATTATTTCTTTTGCTAAAAAATTTGACCCTCAACCCTTTCATACAAATGAAATAAAGGCTAAAGAGTCTATTTTTGGGGGTTTATGCGCCTCGGGATGGCATGCTTGTTCCCTTTTTATGAGAATTCTTTACGATGGATTCTTAATTAATAGTGCTGCTCTAGGCTCTCCGGGAATGGATGAAATTAGATGGCTTAAACCTCTCAGGCCTGGAGAAACAATTACAGGGATAGGAGAAGTGGTGAAAAAAACGCCAAGTAAATCTAGGCCTGAAATTGGTAGCCTAGTTATTAATTATGAAGTTTTTAATAAAAAAAATGAGCTAATTATGACTTTGGTGGGCATATCAATATTTAAAAAAAAATATTTAGGTAAAATTAAATAAAATTATGAATAATAATCTACAAAAATTTACTAACAAATATTTAACGGCAGATGGAAACCGCAGGGCTTTTATTAAAATGAAGGAACTTCGGACTTTGTGGTTTAATACAGGTACTCTCTGTAATATAGAATGCGAAGGTTGTTATATAGAATCTAGCCCCAAGAACGATCAACTCTTATATATTAATCATTCAGAAATAAAAAAATATTTGGATCAAATTTTTAAACTTAAATTGCGGGTTAAAAGTATAGGTTTTACAGGAGGGGAACCTTTTATGAATAAAGATATTATCAAAATATTAAAAATCTGCTTGGATAAAAATTTTCAAGTTTTGGTCCTAACTAATGGTATGCAACCTATGCTTAACCGTTCAAGTGACTTAATTAGTTTGAGTAGATACTCCAAACTAACCATGAGAATTTCTCTAGATCATTATACCAGAATCAAACATGAATTAATTAGAGGCAAAAATACCTGGAACAAGACCGTAGAAGGAATAAATTTTTTAAATAATAACAATTTTAAAATAAATATAGCATCACGTCTTCTATGGAAAGATGAAAATGAGACTGAAATAAGAGTTGGTTTTAAAAATTTATTTAGAAAAATAAAACTTAATATTGATGCTTTAGATAGAAAACAGTTAGTACTCTTTCCTGAAATGGATAATAATTATGATATATCTGAAATCACTTCTTCTTGTTGGAATAAGTTGAACATAAATCGGGAAAACATTATGTGTTCTAATTCTCGTATGATAGTAAAAAGAAAACAAACGGGAAAAACTAGTATTGCGGCCTGTACACTAATACCTTATGACTTAAACTTTGACCTAGGAAAAGACCTTTTGCGTTCTCATAAAAAAGTGTATTTAAATCATGTACATTGTGCTAAATTTTGTGTACTTGGTGGAGGAAACTGCAAACAGTAGTAATAATTTTAAAAGATTAAAATAAATTAATGCCAGAGATATATATTGTATTTTAAAGATAACAAAAAATTTCCTTACACCGAACTTACTAATAAAGTTCGTATAAGTGTAATAACAGAGTTTTTAGAGGAGCAATCAGATACCGATAATAATTTGTGGGTATGGGCATACCATATTATGATTGAGAATAATAGACAAACGGCGGTTCAACTTTTGGAAAGATATTGGAAAATAATTGATGAAACAGGAAAAATTAAAGAAGTAGAAGGACCAGGAGTTATAGGTCTTCAGCCTTTAATTGAACCAGGTAACTACTTTGAATATAGCAGTGGAACCCCTCTTCCTACTTCTTCTGGTATTATGTCAGGAAGTTATAAAATGATTGACAAAAGTGGAAAATCATTTGAAGCAAAAATCCCTAAATTTTCATTGGATTTGCCATATAATAAAAAAATTATTAATTAATAAATAATACAAACCATAGCTAATACTTTTTCATTCTTGGGACAAAATTATGGAAATTAGATCGGTTTTTTACATTATTGGGATGCTTATATCTACCCTGGGATGTACAATGGCTGTTCCAGGTATCATAGACTTAATAGCTAAAAATTCTGATTGGTCTGTTTTTGTTTCTACAGGATTGATAATATTTTTTTTAGGAATCACATTATCCCTGGCCTTTAAAAATAAAAACCTACAAATTGGAACAAAAGAAACATTCTTGTTAACTTTTTTAGCATGGATTTTTCTATGTGGAATTTCAGCGCTTCCTTTCTATCTTTCAAGTGTTAATCTTAGTTATACAGATGCTTTTTTTGAAGCAACCAGTGGATTGACAACCGCAGGTTCTACTGTGCTAGTTGATATTGAAGACGCAACCTCTGGAACTTTGATCTGGCGTTCTATTTTGCAATGGCTGGGTGGGATTGGAATAATTGTTATGGCTGTCGCTGCATTACCACTACTTCACATTAGTGGCTTACAAATATTTTTTTCTGAACAAACAGAACGCCCAGATAAAATAAAAGAAAGAGTTAAAAATATCGCTAGTTCAATCATATTAGTTTATTTATTTTTAACTATTACTTGGACTATAATGTTAAATATTGCAGGCATGTCTTTATTTGATTCCATTTGCCATGCTATGACAACCATAGCTACTGGAGGATTTTCAACTAAGAACGGATCTATAGGTCATTTCCAAAATATTTACATAGAAATAATAATAATTTTTGGTATGATCTTAGCAAGTTTGCCTTTTATACTTTATATCAAAAAAATCAGTAACAACAAAATTTCTATTCTGCAAGATCAACAAGTAAGACTATTTTTAATCCTCATTTTAGTCTCAATAACTATTATCGCTCTCTGGTTAAATATTACTAAAGATCTTCCTTTAATAACTGCTATCAGATTATCAAGTTTTAATGCAATTTCTATAATGACTGGGACTGGTTATTCCACGGTAGACTTTACTTTATGGGGCAGTTTCACAACAAGTTTTTTATTCATTTTAATGTTTATTGGAGGTTGTACCGGATCAACTACAGGCGGACTAAAAATTTTTCGTATATTAATCATAGGCAAAATTATATTTCAGCAAATTAAAAAAATAATTAGACCTCATCAAGTTATAAAGATTACCTATTCTAAAGCTTCTATAGATGAAAGAACTACTTTATCAATTTTAGCTTTAAGTTTTCTATTTCTTATATCCACATTTATAATTACAGCACTTCTTTGCATGACAGGGCTGGATACCACTACTGCTTTAAGTGCAGCGGCTACTGCACTAGCAGTTGTTGGTCCTGGTTTGACAACAGAAATTGGCCCAACAGGAAATTTTAGCTCATTATCTGATCAGGCAAAATGGATTTTGGCAATTAGTATGATTATAGGACGAATAGAATTTTTTGCTCTTATGGTTCTTTTACTGCCTTCTTTTTGGAAGAGATAACAAATCCTTATATATCTATAAATTGTAGTAATGCTGTTGATTCATATAGACTTTTTTTCTATACCTTTAAATTTATTGTTTTTTCCTAGTTGGATAAAAAATTTTCTAATATTTTCTTCTTTTTCAGAAATGGTTCCATTAATTCCTTCATTAGCAACTAATATAGTTTCCAAGAGATTACATTTTTAACAAATTTTTTTCAAATTTGATTGAAATTCTGGTAAGTCAATTATTTTCACGAAATGATAAAAGCCTGCAATACAATAAATTATATTCTATAATTCATTAATTTTTTTTTCATGTTTTCTTTCATCAAATTTTACATTTCATTTAATATTTTATCTATTTGTTCTGGTAAAGCTTTTTCTCTAAAAAGAAATGGATAGATAGGAATGTCAGTACTATGATCGAATATGGAATACCCAGTCTCTGTAAGCATTGAGGGGTGTGACTTTCTTGATTCTTGGTTTACAATGATACAATTAATTTTTATGTTATTTTTTTTTAAAACATCTATTGCGGTAAGAGTATGACTTATACTACCAAGATAACTTCTGGTTATGAAAATAACAGGAATATCTAGTTTGTTTATAAGGTCCAGAATAGTCTTTTTCTTATTTATAGGACACATTATTCCTCCTACTCCTTCTATTAAAAGTGTTTGCTTGTTGTTTTTAGCTTTTATTATTTGATTTCTGCAGAAATTTAATAGTTCAGTAAAGACAATACTTTTTTTCTTCTCTGACCTTGCTGCAATATCTGGCGCTAGTGGCAAACTGTATCTCCATGGAGAGATGTCGTTTATGTTTTTTTTACTTTGCTTTTTCTTTAGCGCTTTGAGTAAAATACCAGTATCTGAGTTCAATATTTCTTTTTTATTAAATCCGCTGATTATAGGTTTTATTGCGTTTATATTTTTCTTAAGACTAAAGAATCTCGCTATAATCTCTTTAGCAATATAAGTTTTTCCTACATCAGTTCCGGAACCAGTAATGAAAAAAGAACTCATTTATACACCCTAGTTATTTAATTATAGAAGAGTTTTTGTAATGTTTTTTACTATATTTGCCAGCTTTATTATATCATTTTTTTTATGATTTGCACAAAATGTAAACCTTAACCTAGAAGTTTCAAGAGGGACAGTGGGTGGCCTGATGGCTCCTACATAAAACCCCTCTTTTTCTAAGAGTTTTGAGGCCTTTATAGTTTTTTGTTCAGTTCCGAGTATTAATGTGACTATAGAAGATTGAGGAGGAGCGAGCAGAGCTTTTTCACAAAAAAGCGAAGCATTCATTAAAGGTTTTTTTACTAGATTTTTATCACTTCTAATTATATTTATAGCGGCGATAGAAGCAGCCACACATGAAGGAGGTAATCCTGTAGTGTAAATTAAAGTTCTAGCTTTATTATGTATAAGTTTATTTACAATTTTGGGGGAAACAGTAAAGCCTCCGTAGCTTCCTACAGCTTTTGAAAGAGTCCCTATTTGAATAAATATTTCTGGTATTGGTTTAAGATCATATTGAGATCCTCTTCCTTTTCCTAAAACTCCAAAACCATGAGCATCATCTAAAATTATTGACGCATTAAACTTTTCAGCAATAAATGATATTTCTTTAAGATTTGCTTTATCACCATCCATACTAAATACTCCTTCGGTCAAGATAAAACACGAGTTATATCTGTTCCTGTGTTTTTTACATATATTTTCAACATGATTTACATCATTATGCTTAAATTTGAAACTCTTAGCTTTCGATAACTTTATTCCTAAATTTGTTGAAGCATGACTTAATTCATCGTAAATAATCAAATCATCTTTAGAGGAAACTGCTGGAATTACTCCGGTATTGGTAAGAAAACCACTTCCAAAAACACAAGTGGATTCAACATTTTTAAATTTGGTAATGAGGTTTTCAAGTTCATTGTATAAAGGATGATTGCCAGATACCAATCTAGATGCTCCTGCTCCTGTGCCATATTCTTTTAAAGCTTGAATACTAGCAGAAATAATGGTCTTATTTTGTGACAATCCTAAATAATCATTACAGCTGAATGATATGAGTTCTTTTCCATTTCTAAATATTTTGGAATTAGAATAGCGATGACTCTTAATCAAATTACGAAATTGTGAATTATGTTTTATTTTTTTTATTTCTTTAGAGAAATAAAGATTATTATTATTTTTTATAAAATTTTTCTTGCTCATTAATTTTCAATTATTATTATTCATTCATGATTAATAAAAAAACTAGTTTTAAGAATACTATAAGACACAATTGGGATATAGAAGAATCTATAGCTTTAATAAGCAAGCCAATATTGGAACTGGTTTATGAAGCACAGACCTTACATAGATTATATTTCAAAAAAAATAAAATTCAAATGAGTAAGCTGTTGAGTATAAAGACGGGATCCTGTCCTGAAGATTGTGCTTATTGTCCTCAAAGTGCTCATTACAATGTAGAACTGAAACAAGAGCCTTTAATGTCTCTTGAGAAAGTTAAAAAAGCGGCTCAAAAAGCATATTCAGAAGGGGCAACTAGATTCTGTCTGGGAGCTGCTTGGAGAGGACCTACTGATAAAGACTTAGATAAAGTGTGTGAAATGGTTGCAGAAGTAAAAGCACTCGGCATGGAAAGTTGCGTAACTTTAGGATTGCTGAAAGATGGACAAGCTGAAAAATTAGCAAAAGCTGGATTAGATTATTATAATCATAATATAGATTCTTCGGAGGAGTATTATGGTTCTATTATTTCCACCAGAAATTTTCAAGATAGATTGGATACTTTACGTCGAGTCAGACAATCAGGTTTAAAGGTTTGCTGTGGAGGAATTGTAGGTATGAGAGAAAGTAGAGAGGACAGAGCTGACATGCTTAGGACACTTGCTAATTTGGATAAGCACCCAGAAAGTGTTCCTATTAACTTGTTAATAAAAATACCTGGCACACCTCTGGAGAAAGTTGACGACTTGAATCCCATAGAATTAGTTAGGGTTATTGCTGCGGCGAAAATAATGATGCCGAAGTCTACAGTTAGATTATCAGCTGGGCGGGCCAGTATGTCCACTTCCACACAAACTTTGTGTTTTATGGCCGGAGCAAGTTCCATATTTATGGGGGATGTTTTGTTGACAGCAGAAAATTCGGGTGACGATGAAGATAAAAAAATGTTTCAGCAATTGGGATTGGTTTCTGAAAAAAATATAGAGATCAAAAAACTTTGATCAGTCCACATCCAAATATTTGGTTTCCTTATGCACAAATGCAAAATCTTCAGTATATTCCGAAGGCTGTAAAAACATCAGGATCAAAAATATATTTAGAAAATAATCAAGTTTTAATTGATGGTATTTCTTCTTGGTGGACCGCCTGTCACGGCTATAATAATCAAACAATCGTAAAATCTATAATAGATCAAGCCAAAAAAATGCCTCATATAATGTTTGGTGGTTTTTCTCATTTCCCGGCGGAAGAGTTGACAGATAATTTACTTAGTATTTTGTCAAATAAGTATAAACATATTTTTTATGTGGATTCAGGTTCTGTAGGTATAGAAGTTAGCATGAAAATGGCTGTTCAATTCTGGCTCAATATAGGAATTAAAGGAAAGAATAAATTTATTAGCTTTAAAAATGCATATCACGGTGACACCCTTGGGGCAATGTCGGTATGCGATCTTGAAGAAGGCATGCATTCATTATTTAAAGGATACATTTCTAAACAATTACTGGCTGAAATTCCTAGCACGATGTTACTAAAAGAAAAATTTGAGAAATTTGTCATTAGGCATAAATCTAAGGTTGCTGCAATTATTCTAGAACCTCTTGTGCAATGTGCTGGGGGCATGAAAATGCATTCAGCAGATGTTGTAACTTATATCTCAAGAATTGCAAAAAAACATAAAATATTGTTTATATTAGACGAAATAGCTACAGGTTTTGGTAGAACTGGAACAATGTTTGCATATGAACAGACATACGTTAGGTCAGATATTCTTTGTTTGGGCAAAGCTTTAACTGGGGGTACAATGTCATTAGCAGCAGTAGTGGCGTCCTCTGAAATCTATAAAGCTTTTTTAAGTTCTGATTTTTCTAAAGCTTTGATGCATGGGCCCACTTATATGGCTAATCCACTCGCTTGTGCAGCGGCTAATGCATCAATAAAAATTTTTAAAAATGAACCACGTCTAGATCAGGTATTGAATATAGAAAAACTAATTAAGGCTAGGGTCAATATATATAGAAAATTACCTGGTGTCGTAGACGTAAGAGTTAAGGGAGCAGTTGGAGTGATTCAGCTCGAAAAAATTGCTGATTTAAATTGGTTAAGAAATAGATTTATAGAAAAAGGTGTATGGATCAGACCTTTTTTAGACGTTATTTATATAATGCCTTGTTTTACAATTAAAGATCATGAAATCAATAGACTTCTTGATGCTATCGAGGAAATTATTCCTGAATGGGCAGATAAATTTTATAAGGCAAAAAAGTAGAGCAATATGTATGGATTACCCATTTGGTATTTAAACCAGAAATTCGTATGGTTCATGGCTTAATGATTAGTGGAGATCCTAGAACTGGAAAATCTTTCTTTGCTTTATTAAATATTTTGTATCTGTTTTATTTCCCATGTAAAATATATAACATCAAAAATATAAGGTATCCAACGAAAGTGACCAACGTATATATAAAATACAGTAAGTTTATCTAGGAATACTGCATATCCTAGAGTTTGTTTGACACTTATTACTTCCTTTTTGGAAACGTTGATTATTATGGATTAATTTTAGATTCTAATTTTTTTATAAACTCTTTTTTTTTTAATCCGCCTCTAATTGGATAATAAAATAACACCTCTATATTTCCAGGTCTTTTAATAAAACCATTTATATCCCATTCTCTCCCAGAACTTACATAAACTGGAATTATAGAAGCATTTGTATATTTATATATTGCAAAAATTCCGGACTGTATACTTTGTTTGCTTCCCGATTCTATCCTAGTTCCATGTGGAAAAATTATTAATTTATTATTCATCAATAGTTTTTTTTCTATTTTCCCTAACATTTCTCTGAGAGTATTAGCTCCTCCCATTCTATTTATTACTATATGTCCACACCTAACAGCAAACCATCCATAAATAGGTATTATTTTTAACTCACTTTTCATAACATACTTGGCATCAGTGAAATAATCTAAAAACAAAATTGTATCTAAGGCTGATTCATGTCTTACAGCAAAAATGTTATTTTCTTTTCCAAATTTCTCATATCCTTTATAATCAATATTTATTTTGCATATAATTTTAAGGTAAAAAATTGTTAATCTTGCCCAAATCGAGGATAGTCTTACACTTGCTTTTTCAGATAATATTAAAGGAAAAAAAATTATTCCAAGTAACAGAGTTGTAAAAATAAACAAAAAGTTAAATATTAGGGATCTAACAAATATCAAAGATACATCCTCAATAGTACGGCCTGAAGATGAGAAATTAGATATTTTATATGTTCTTGAATTAAAAACATAATATTCTTCGACAAACCTAAATCCCCCTTATTATTTTCTCTCTTTACAAAAACTGAGTGGGGAATGATTTTTATGCCTGGCATAGCAGCCTCAAAAAGTAATTTCGCTCGAGGCAAATGCCAATTATCAGTTACAAGTACGATCTTTTTAAATCCATTTTTTTTTACCCAATTTTTTGTTTCTATCGCATTACCTCTTGTACTATTAGCATTATAACCTAAATCCACCCTTTTAGTGTCTAGACCAAAACTAGATAATATTTCAGATCGCTTTACTCCCATTCCTACCCCTGAAATCAGTAATCTAGAATTAACACTATTGGATAAAAGCTTTGCTCCAGTTTTTATTCTTCCACTACCACCAGTAATTACAACTATATCAGATGAATAATCTCTTGATAATTTTTGATCCTCTATATTATTAAGAAATTTTAGAAAGGAATATAAGTAAAAAACGAACAGCAATCCTGCAATATAATACAAATAATTTTTTACGAATTTTTTCAATTTTATTCCTTAGCTAGCATATATTTTTATTTAAAGATAAAACAAAAAAGCAATTCTTAATTTTTAATTAGAAAATCATTTTAAAAAAAAATGAATAGTATATCGTATAAACAATAATTAATTTTAATCACATTTATTATGATAAATACATGATTATTTCCTGCCCAAAATGCAAAATAAAGTTTAGAGTAACCGAAAATAAAATACCGTCCCATGGAAGAAGAGTGCAATGCTCACAATGTTCATATCAGTGGAAGGCTCTGGGAAAAGCAGAAATATCTTCAAGTACAGGTAAAATATTTTTTATTTTTTTATTTTTTATAATCAGCTTCTTAATACTCTTTATTGGATCAGTAATCATTTTTGGTGATAAAATACCAATGCCAGAATTTGTTTCCACATGGCTTGAAAGTATAGGTATTCCTATTACTGAAGGTGAGTTGTTTGGTCGTTCATACAAGCGCTGAAATTTACTAATACCAGTCTAAAAGACTGTCCACATATTTTCTCTCTATGCTTCCTTCCAGTGATTTTTCAGCCTTTTTGTATAACTCTTTTGCTATTTTTCTAGCTTTAGTTATATCCCGATCTGTAGGTAATCCCACATCTCCTCCTGGTGAACTACCTTGCCCTGGAGGCACTCTTCCTAATGGATCTCTTTGATCCCTACTTGTACTTTCTCTATTTTTTCCAGATATTTGACTTGGTCCTTTTCCAGAATGCATTTTATCTATAGATTCTGCGGCTTTTTTTAGTTCTTCTATAGCTCTTCCTTGAGCAGATTGAGCTCGATCGGGGCGATTTCTATTCAAGTCTCTTGCAGCCTGTTTCATCGCTCTATCCGCCCTTCCTAATTCTTCCGGGATAGGAGTTTCTGATTCCGCAATCTCTTTCATAACATCTTCAAGCTGTTTTCTGAGAGCTTCCTGTTCTTTAGCTGCATTTATGGGACCAGATCCAGGAGTTTTTTGATCCGCTTGTGCAGAATTCAAAGACTGTTCGAACGAATTCTCCATTAGCGCTTGCTGTTCTTCTATCATTTCTGAAATCTGCTGCATGGCCATTGGTTGAGAAGGTTCTTCTTGCTCACCTAGTGCTTCTCCTAGTTCCTCTCTATCGATTGCTTCTGTTATATCTTGCATTTCTTGTAATTGTTTTTGGGCTTCATCTATAGATCCTGAAACTGCTAGATCTGCTATATCTTCTAGTCTTTCTTCTAAATCTTGCCGTTCTTCATTTGGTTGAGCACCACTTTCTCCACCTCTATCTCCAGGATCATCTGATACTGAGGCTTGAGGAGCATCTACATTTATTGGATCTTCCACTTCATCCAAATATTTTCCTAGTGCTTCATCTAAATTATCAATATTTTCCTGAATTTCTAATGCATCTCTGCTTTCTGTTAAAGCCTTCTTTAAATTTTCTTGAGCTCTTCTTAAGTCTACTTCGGCCTTAACCAACTGCCCTGACTCTATAAAAAGAGCTGCTTTCCATAATTGTTTTATAGCAGTAGTTTTTTTATATTTTTTATCATCTAAGCTTGAATTACTATCAATTTCTTCTAACAACTTAGACACCTCTAATAGCCACCGCTTAGCAATAAAAAACTCTTTCATCAAATTTTCATCTTCCAAAATAGAATCTAAATTCTGTTTTATTTCATCTAAATTTAACAGATTCAATCCTAAATTTTTTCTTAAATTTATAATAGAAATAGCAATAAGGTTTGTAAAATATCTTTCAGGGAGAATTAGCTCATACTCTTCACTTTTGCCTCTATTGCCTATAAAGTCTTCAGCCCAGATCACTAATTTAACTGGCATTCCTGCCCAAATATGTTCTGTCAAGTCATGATAATACTCTCCAAACTGTTTACCTTTTATCTCTTCATCAAAAGGAACTGAAAAATTTAGATTTTCCATGTCAATAGTATCTATTTTATTTTTTAATACTATATGAGCATATAGATTTGAGATTCCATAATCATCTTGTAATAAATAAGCTATTTTTAATATGCCTTTTACAGTCCTTTCCGGTCTATCAAGAATCTCAACTGAGGGCTTTTCATCTTCTATCACTCTGACTGGTTTACTAAAAATAATTTTATCATTTTGTTTTATGGTTAAGGCACTAGTCTCATAAATCATGCTCTCTATTGCATAATTATCCTTATCAATCATTACAAAATCTTTACTTCTATCATCTAAAAATAGCTGAATCTTCCCTTTTCCGCCAAATATTTTTGCCGTTAATATGCTTCCTTGAGGACTACTAATATGCTGCATTTCTTTATTCAAAATTATTGGGGGAATTTTTGTATAAGTAGGGGGGCTGATCCAGCCCGTTAATTCTGATGCAATAGAAATAATTTGATTATTTTGAGGTACAAAAGCAGCTTCCACTTTACTTATAAAATTATTATTATAAAAGCAAACCGTTAATACAAAAATTAATAAAAGTGGAAATCTAATATAAAGAGGATCTAAGGAAGTTAAAACAGATTTTAATTTAAAGTATCCCAATTTATTAGCTTCAATTAGCATTCTATTATAATGAGTATCCCAAATATGATTATCCTTATTTAAAGCAGGTTCATCAAATAAAGTGCTCAAAGGCCTATCAACAGCAAAATTATCAACTTCAATTCTTCTGGCACATTGAATCGTATCGGGCCATCTCAGAGAGAATATAATTTTAATTAATAAAATACTGAAAGATAATAAAAATACAGATAGTAAAAAAATATGTACTTCAAAGGGGGCAATACTAAAAAAATTATGAAGAGTTAAAATTATAAAAAGTAATATAATTCCCAAAAGAAGAAAAATATATTTAACTATTTTTTCCCATATAATAATTGTTCTTGTAAGAATTATTTTAAAATAAATACCATATGAAATCTTATGAATGTTATTTTTTTTATTCATTAAAGTTTTACTTATTAGATTACACGATTACTCTGGTATTCTTTCAAAAGAGATTAGTTCTTCTGTAGAAATTCTTTTCCTTATTATATCCATTTTTTTTCCTGAAACCAGAACCTCAGGAATCAAAGATCTGCTATTATAAGTTGAAGACATGGATGCTCCATATGCCCCTGCACAAAGTATAGCCAATAAATCTCCCTCTTGGGGATTAGTTAAATAACAATTCTCTTTTATAACATCTCCAGTCTCACATATAGGTCCAGCAATCTTATATACCTTTTTGTTATTATTTTTATCACTTTTTATCACTTCTATTATATCATGGTTTGCCTCATATAAGGCAGGTCTCAGAAAATCATTCATCGCTGCATCAATTAATAAAAAATTATATTTATTAGTAGTTTTAATTCTTATTATTTTTGTTAGTAAAACTCCTGCATTCCCAGATATAAGGCGGCCAGGTTCCAATATTATTTTGCACCCTAAGTCACCTACTGTTTGTTTAAGCATTGCTGCATATTCCGTCAAGCTGAATATATGATCTGAATCATTATATAAAATTCCTATCCCCCCTCCTAAGTCTATATTACTAATATTATGACCCTTATCTCTTAGTGAAAAAACCAAATCAGATACTTTCTCGTATGCTAATCTGAAAGGCTCTAAATCATTTATTTGTGAGCCAATATGAATATCCACTCCCACAATTTCAATGCCTTTCAAATTTGAGGCATAATCATAAGCTTCTTGAGCTTCTTTATAATCTATCCCAAATTTAGTGCCTTCAAATCCCGTTGAAATGTTTTTATGTCCACCAGCATTAATATCCGGATTAATTCTTATAGCGATAGGAGCTTTCTTACCTTTGGTAGAGGCTATTTC
The DNA here is from genome assembly GCA_002937675.1 of Alphaproteobacteria bacterium MarineAlpha9_Bin1. GTDB lineage: Bacteria > Pseudomonadota > Alphaproteobacteria > TMED109 > TMED109 > MarineAlpha9-Bin2. The sequence goes on from PTKJ01000003.1 coordinate 13,333, forward strand.
AGATAACATTTTTAACTCTGGTATAGATTCAATATTAAATTGTAAAATATTGGCATCTAAGGCAAAACTCATCTCTTCGCTTGTCTTACCCACACCAGAAAATACTATTCTGTCTCCTGATATCCCAGATTTTAATGTGCGCTTGAGTTCCCCTAGTGAAACCACATCTGCCCCTGAGTTTAAAGAGTTGAGAATATTAATTACAGCAATATTTGAGTTAGATTTCACTGAATAGGCGATTAAAATATCATATTTTTTTCCCAAGGTTTTGTTTAAGGAAGAAGTTAATAAATTATAGTTATTCTCAAATTGTTTTTTAGAATATACGTATAATGGTGTACCTACATTTTTTGATATTTTCACCAACGATACATTTTCTACATGAAGAATATCACTATTAAAACTAAAACTATTCATCCGTATATTCCAACTTAATCAAAAATTAATACTTAATAATACTATCTTCTAATATTTCAGGAGGTTCTAGGCCATCTGTAGATGGAGGTCTTTCTAAATCTCCCTTTCTTCCACAACTAATCAAACAGAATAAAATAATTAATATTATGAATATCAAGTTATTAGTGCGAATTTTATTATATAAATTTTCTATCAACTCAACCATTTCTTTTTTGCCTTAGACAGTGCTCTCTTAACCAGTACAGGTGATGTGCCCCCAAAACTTTTTTTGCTTTTTAAAGAATTTTCTACAGATAAAACTTTAAAAACACTATTATTTATTCTCTTATCTATACTCAGAAGTTCATCTAGCTTTAATTTTTCTAGACTTAGATTCTTTTTTTTGGCAAATTTAACAATTTTTCCTGTTATCGAGTGTGCTTCCCTAAAGGGAATATTACATTCTCTTACTAGGTAATCAGCTAAATCAGTAGCTGTAGCATAGTCTAAACCTAGCATTTTTTTCATGGATTCAGGTCTAAATTTTAATTCCCTAATTAGACCCTCAGCAATCATTAAACAATTGACTAGATTATCGTAAGCATCAAAAAAGGCCTCTTTATCCTCTTGCATATCTTTTGAATAAGCTAAAGGGAGTCCTTTCATCATGGTTAAAACATTTAAAAATGCACCAGCGACTCTTCCTGTCTTTCCTCGTATTAGTTCAGCAGCATCTGGATTCCGTTTTTGTGGCATTATTGATGATCCAGTTGAATAAGTTTCTGGTAATTCTACAAAACCAAACCCTGGAGAAGACCATAAAATTAATTCCTCTGATATCCTTGATAAATGCACCATTATTATTGAAGCTAATGAAAGAGCATCAAAAACAAAATCTCTATCACTTACTGCATCTATAGAATTTTCCATTGGTCCTGAAAACCCTAATTTTTGAGACGTTTTAACTCTATCTATAGGGAAAGAAGTGCCTGCTAAGGCTGCGGCTCCTAAAGGAGATTTATTTAATCTTTTTAATGCATCCAAAGTTCGTTCCCTATCTCTTCCAAACATTTCCACATATGCCAAAAGATGGTGTCCCAAAGTGATTGGTTGAGCAATTTGTAAATGAGTAAAACCTGGCATAATAGTCTGAACATGCAAAGATGCCTGTTTTATAAGCGAACCTTGTAATTGTTTTAATAAGATTTCTACTTCTATTAGCTGCTCTTTTACAAACATCTTAAAAGCTGTAGCTACCTGGTCATTTCTAGATCTAGCAGTATGAATTTTTTTCCCAGCATCTCCTATTAGCTCAGTCAGTCTCGCTTCTATATGCATATGGATATCTTCTAACTGATTAGAAAAAGTAAATTTGTCATTTTTAATTTCATTTTCAATCAATTTTAAGCCTTTTTGTATTTTTTTATTTTCATTAGAAGTAATAATTTTTTTATCAGCAAGCATGCTTGAATGTGCTTTGTTCAATTCTAAATCCTGAAAACATAAACGTTTATCAAATTTAATAGATGCATTAAAATTATTCATCATTTTAGAAGCATTCTTATAAAATCTTCCTCCCCATATCTTTGAAATTTTTTTAGTTACTTTATCTTTTTCTTTACTCATAGCTAAAACCAGTATTATTTTAAATTATTTTATTAGACATTAAATGGATAAATTCATGTTCTTTATTACGCAAAAAACAAAAATCATACTAATTATTTTTTTTATTCTAACATATACTAGTAATTACATTCAATCTTATGCTCAAGAAGATGTTAATAACGTAATAGATAATATTAAAAAAGAACATAAAATAGTTTCTTTAAAAAATTTTACACTTATTAACTTAAAAGGAGAAAAAGTTAATATTAGAGACCTTCAAAGAGAAAAATATAAATTAATAATTAATTTTTGGGCTCTATGGTGTGCCCCATGTATTAAAGAACTTCCTAATCTTTCCAGATTATCAAAAGTTATAAAAGAACATGATTTTAAATTTATTTATATAAATCAGGATAGTAAAAAAGATTTCAAAAGAATTATTAAATTTTTAGAAGAAAAAAAAATAGATAAAAATATGGTTTTCGTAGACCCAACCATGCGAATAGCACGTGAATTTAAATTAAGAGGTATACCCACAACATTTATAGTTGATGAAAATAGCAAGATAGATTGGAGAATAGAAGGAGTCATAAACTCAAATAACACAAAATTCTTAGACTGGTTAAAAGAAAAATACAAATAGCTTTATTCTTAAAAAATTATCAATCTCCACTTAAAATACTATATAAATCTTCATAGTTTGAAGCTGTGAGGAAGTGTGGATATTCTTTTAATAATAATTGAGGAGCCATATATAAAACTCCTAAATTTGCCGTCCTCAACATATCTAGATCATTATAAGAGTCTCCTACTGCAAAAACTTCAAAGTTTAGAGATTGAAAAGCTTTGACCGTAGCTTTTTTTTGATTATTTAGTCTTAACTTATAACCTAAAATATCTCCCTGTTGACCTATCGATAGATGATGACAAAACACATTAGGAAAATTTAATTTGGCTATAAGAGGATATGATATTTCATAAAAAGTGTCGGATAATATTAAAACTTGATAATCTTTAGATAATTTATTTAAAAATTCTAATGCCCCTTTAAAAGGAACAAGCGGTTCAACTGCTCCTAGTATATCAGATATTTTCAGTTTTTTATCGTTTATAATTTTTAGTCTATGTGACATTAATTCATCGTAATTTTTAATGTCTCTAGTAGTAAGTTTTAATTCACTTATTTTAGTTTTAACAGCCAGACTTTCCCAAATTTCTGGAACTAAAACTCCTTCTAAATCTAAACATATTACTCTCAATTTTTTTCCTAGTTAATCTAATTTTTTTACTAATTCTGGAATAATATCAAATAGATCACCCACTAAACCATAGTCGGCTATCTGAAAAATAGGAGCTTCTTCATCCTTATTGATAGCAATTATTACTTTAGAATCTTTCATGCCCGCCAAATGTTGAATTGCTCCAGAAATCCCTATAGCCAGATACAATTCCGGAGCTACTACCTTTCCGGTTTGTCCTACCTGATAATCGTTAGACACATAACCAGCATCCACGGCAGCTCTACTGGCTCCGATTGCAGCACCTAATTTATCGGCTAACGGATCTAAAATTTTAAAATTTTCTGAGCTTCCTAGTCCTCTTCCACCCGAAACTATAATTTTAGCAGCTGTAAGTTCTGGTCTATCTGACTCCGACAAATCTCTATTTACAAATTTTGAATTTGAAGGATCTTTCGGTTGAAGGCCTTCAACAATATTAGCGTTTCCTCCCTCTGATTCTACAGCTTGGAAGGCTGTAGCACGAACTGTAATAAATTTTTTAGAATCACTTGATTTTACAGTAGCTAAAGCGTTTCCTGCATATATAGGTCTAACAAAGGTATCAGAGTCTATAACTGCACTTATATCTGAAATTTGCTGTGAATCTGCCAGCGCTGCAACTCTAGGCATTAAGTTTTTTCCAAAAGTTCCGGCGACCATCATTACATGAGATGAATTTTTTGCAGTCTCAATAATAACAGGAGCTAAAACTTCTGCTAAAGTGCCTACTAAATTTCCCTTTGAGTTTATTACATTTTTTATCCCTTTTATTTTAGCACAATCAGACAAAACTTTTTCTGAACCATCAAAAACTAAGATATCAATATCTTCACTTATTTCCAGAGCGGCAGCTACACAGGATAAAACATTTCTATCTAAATATTCATTGTTGGATTCAGCTATTACTAGCACTGACATTATAAAACTCCCACTTCATCTCTAAGTATATTTATTAATTCTGTAACATCTTCTAGTTTTCTACCTTCTGAACGAGTCGGCGGTTCCTCTACCTTAATTATTTTTAGGCGATTAGTATATTCTACTCCCAATTCAGCCATTGACATTTCAACAATTTCTTTTCTTTTAGCCTTCATTATATTTGGAAGAGACGCATATCTAGGTTCATTTAATCTCAGATCGGTTGTAATTACGCAGGGTAAATTCAATTTTAAAGTCTCTAAACCCCCATCTATTTCTCTAGTCACACTTGCATTTTTATCTACAACTTCTAGTTTTGATATAAATGTTCCTTGAGGCCAGCTCAAAATACCTGCTAGCATTTGTCCCGTTTGGTTAGAATCATCATCTATTGCTTGTTTCCCCATAATTACAAGATCAATATTTTCATTATCCACAATTTTTTTAAGAATTTTTGCTACCATCAGTGGTTCTGTTTCACCTTCATACGAAATGTGTATTCCTCTATCTGCACCCATGGCAAAAGCTGTTCTCATTGTTTCCTGCACTTTTCTTTGGCCTATAGAAACAACTAAAATCTCGTCTACTTTACCTGACTCTTTAAGCCTTACTGCCTCTTCAACAGCTATTTCATCAAAGGGGTTCATAGACATTTTAACATTATTTGTTTCTACAGCAGTTCTTTCTGAATTAATCCTAATTTTTACGTTGTAATCAATGACTCTTTTTACTGCTACTAGAATTTTCATTAAATCTTCCCCAGAAACACTTTAGTTAATAATAAACATATTAGTTTAAATCACTTCTATAATAAAAAAACAATTATTTATCTAGAAAAAAATATTACTGTCAATAAAATAAGAATTACTGCGAGTGCTTGCAACACAACCCTAGCTCTCATTAATTTATTTCCCCACTTCTTATTAAAATTTCCTCCTCTAAGCATAGAAATAATCCCCACAATAAGTACTATAAAGACAGCTAATAAAACTAATAAAATGGATATATAAATTATTGATTGCATCTGTTTCAAATTTTTCCTTATTATTTTTAGTGTTTCAAAGATTAATTTTTTTTAATTAAAGACAACAAAGATAAAAGGTTCTTTTTACCAAATAAATTAATAACTTCTTTAGGACTCAAGCCTCTTGCTTTCATTGCTCTAATCGTTTGCGCTCTTGTTCTCTTAGATAGCCTTACTCCACTAGAATCTAAAATTAATGGATGATGAAAATAAAATGGAGTTTTGAGACCTAATAAAGACTGTAATATCCTATGAATATGAGTCGATTCTACTAAATCCTCACCCCTTGTAACCAGGCCTACTCTTTGAATATGGTCATCTAATGTTGATGCTAAGTGGTAAGAAGAGGGGACATCCTTTCTTCCTATAACCACATCACCAATTATCCCCACAGGCACCTCATGATTTCCTAACCTTATATCATGCCAAGATAATTTTCCTATTTTTTTTGCTGCTGACCTTATATCTAGTCTCCATGCATAATTCTTATTTGTCTTAATTCTTTTCTCCTTCTCATTTTTACTTAATCTTCTGCATGTGCCTGGATAAACTAAATGATCAATCCCATGTGGAGCATAACCAGCTCGCAATATTTCAGATTGTATTTCTGAACGAGTACAAAAACAGGGATAAATTAGGTTTAATCTATCTAACTCCTCAATAGCAGCCTCATAATCAGACATTTTTTCTGACTGCCTTCTTATTATCTTTCTATATTTTATTCCAATCCAATCCAAATCTTCGAATATTGATTTTTCAAAGTGACTACGAGATCTTTGTTTGTCAATATCTTCGATCCTTATAATTAGTTCTCCACCAAGGATTTTTGAAGCTTCGTAAGCAAAAAGAGCTGAAAAAACATGTCCCAAATGTAAATACCCCGTAGGGCTAGGAGCAAAGCGAGTATGATCTGAATAATAGTTATAATTCATAATACAAATTATTATCTAATTTGATCTACATAGTATATGCATTTATAATTTTTTTTGATCAGACTAGAATAAGTAATTTTTATATATTATATATACCTAAATGGATGATAATATTCTTATTAATGGGCCGAATCTAAATTCAAAAAGTGGAACTATTAAACAATTAATAGTATTTTTACATGGCTGGGGATCAAATGGAGATGATCTTATTCAATTGGCCCCTTCCTTCATTAATGAATTTCCTGACGCCTATTTTTTAAGCCCTAATGGGCCTGAGACTTGCCCTCAAAACCCCTTTGGAGGGAGACAATGGTTTAATTTAGATTTTCTTCCTAATGGATCATTAGATAGAAGCAAAACTCCTGAGAAAACAAAAAAAGCAGCTAATTCTATAAATATGTTTTTAGATTATTGGCAAGATAAATTTTCTGTAATCCCTTCAGATACTTTTTTAATAGGTTTTAGTCAGGGTTCTATGATGGCTTTAGAAGTTGGCACCAAAAGACAAATGGGGGGTCTGCTTTGTTTTTCTGGATCATTCATAAACTCTGAAGAGGCACTCTCATATAAACCTAATATTATGCTAATTCATGGTGAGATAGACGATATCATACCTATTAAAAATATGTTTAATGCAGAAAAACAATTAAAAGATTTAGGAGCCAACATAAATGTATTTGAATGCAAAGGCCTAGGACATAGTATAGATGAAATTGGTATAAAAAAAGGAATAGATTTTATTAAAGAATGCACACCCTGATTAAATTATTTTTGCTATAATAATAATATTCAATTGTCTGTTCTGTAATTCTTTTGTAATATTTATCCCTTAATAATTAATGAGAAAACTAAGGAATAATTAATTGATTTTAAAAAATTATCCTAGTCTAGTATTAAATGCGGATTACCATCCTTTGAGTTATTTTCCACTCTCTGTATGGGATTGGAAAGACGCTATAAAGGCAGTTTTTTTAGATAGGGTAAATATAATAGCAGAATATGAATACAAAGTTAACTCGGCATCTTTTTCTATGAGGCTGCCAAGCGTTGTTTCTCTAAAAAAATATATAAATTTATCCAGAAAGCCTGTTTTTACTAGATTTAATCTATTTCTTAGAGATCACTTTCAATGCCAATACTGCGCGCAAAATTTTAAGACATCAGATTTAACTTTTGACCACGTAATTCCAAAGTCTAAAGGAGGTACCACCTGCTGGGAAAATGTGGTTTCCGCATGCTCAAAATGCAATCTAAAGAAAAGCGACTTATCCATATCTAAAGCAAAAATGTCTCCCATTATTGATCCTTATGAACCCAGTAATTCTCAATTACAATTAATAGGAAAAACGTTCCCTCCTAATTATCTACATGAGAGCTGGATAGACTATTTGTACTGGGATACAGAATTAGAAAAAAATTAACTACTATTATATCCTTTTAATAACCATATTTTATACTTTTTTATACGTCGCTCACCGATTATTCTAGTTACTTCTCCTAAATATATGACTTCAGAAAAAGACTGAAAAAAATGTTCATTATTTGATTCGACAGAAACCATAATTCCTATTTCATTTTTTAAGTCATCATGCTTGGTAACAAGTTCGTAGTGATCATGAATTTTACCATCTGCATTCCACCTCACCCATTTTTTGGGTTTTATGCTCATATAATATAATGATTCTGCTAAAATTTTTCTGTCATCTGCCACTAACACGGCACCGGGATATTTAGAGTATATTTCTGATATCTGCAAAACCACTTCTTCCCAACCTCTCATTTTTTTAAATGGGTCTAATTTAGGATTATTATAGGCATAAAAAGGAAGAAAAATTAAAACAATTAATGACAAGAATATTGAGAAATAATAAATTCTTTTTTCTTTTAAAAACCATCTTTTATCTAAAAATAATGCTACTAAAATACTAGCAGGGATAAAAGAAATAGCTGCCCAATTAGCATGAGCTCTAGATATAAAAGCTTGTACCAGTATCATAACTATAGGAACTAGGGCTAGTATCAAAAGCATTTTTTCTTTATTAGATAGAATCTTATAGCTAATCACTAAGTATAAAAGTATTATGAAATTTATTGGACCAAAAACTGCAAACTGCTCTAAAAAAAATACAAAGGTATTATAAAAACTATAATTTACTCCTGCAACGTTAATATTGGCAGCTGTATGCTGAAAAGTTATAAATCCATTATTATAATTCCACCATAGATGAGGAAAAATTAATAAAAATAAAAGTACAATAGAAATAATTAGCTTTCTAGGGGGCAGCTTATTTTTAAAATGATTTCTAGACGATGAATTTACAGCAAAAAATACCATTAGAGAAAATAATAATAATAGTATGGCATATTTAGACAAAAACCCTAATGCAAGGGATACTGTCAGAGCAGCTATATAATAGCTATTATAGGCCTCATTTTTATGAAATAAAAGACAGCAAAACGACCATATAACTATGCTGGAAAAAAAAAGCATCGGAACATCTGTACTAATCATTCCTGAAGAAAAACTTACTCCTGGAATTAATATCCAAGTAATTCCGGCCAATAACGCAGCTCTACCTTTACTATTAGTCTCGCATAGCATATATGCAGTAGAAGATATAAAAAAAGCAGATAAAGAATATAAAATTGGAGAGCTAATTCTCAAACACATTTCTGAGATACCACATGTACTAGAACTTATTCTAATTAACCAGGCCAATAATGGAGGTTTTGAATAATAACCCCAATCGATATCTAGTGACCATGTCCAATACTGTGCTTCATCAAAAGCCAAATCTAAATTTACAAAGTTCCAAGAAAAAAACCTAAAAAGAAAAACAGTTAAGACAATTATTAAAAGTAAAAATTGCCATTGATATTCTCTTTTTTTCATTTCATATTATCTCTTTTTCCTCTGAGGTTCGTCTCTTAATAAGAATCAAGTTTCTTGAGTAAATTATCAGTCCAGCTCCCTGTCCTACTATGAATACTGGATCCTCTCTATATATTGCGTAAGCCAATAAGGTAGCCCCTCCAAGCAAAGAAAAATACCAAAAACCCACAGGAATCATACTTCTTTTTTTAATTTCTGAATATACCCATTGTAGAAAGAAACGAGCTGAAAAAAACATCTGACCCATAAATCCAACTACTAACCATATTGTTGTTTTATCCATATTTTAATCCTTTTCTTTATCTTGGTTAATTATATCTTCATCTAAAATTCTGATTGGAAATGGTGATCTTCTTATTAACCAGAAAACTCCCCATAAATCAAGAATACCTACTCTAAGTCTATGCCAATTTGAATATTTTGACTGTCCAGCCACCCTAGCTCGATGTAAAACTGGTATGGACATTATTTGCCCTCCCTGCCTTTTAACCAAAGCAGGCAAAAAACGATGTATATGGTCAAAATAAGGCAAGCTTAAAAACATTTTTTTACTAAAAATTTTTATTCCACAACCTGTATCCGGAGTATTATCTTTTAAAAAAATTCTTCTAATGTGTAATGCAAATCGTGAAGCAATTTTTTTAGAAAAAGTATCTTTTCTATTAACCCTATTTCCTATTAATAATAATAATTCCCTGATGTCTTGTTTTTCATTCCAAACTTTAAGCAAATTATTTATATCACTGGGATTATTTTGACCATCACCGTCAAGGGTAATAATGGTATCATAATTTGAGTGTTTTATGCCAGTTAACAAACATGCGCTCTGCCCAAACCTTTTAGCATGTCTTAATAAAATTACAGGAATATCTTTATATTGTGTATAATCAGAAGTTAATTTAGCACTTTCATCAGTAGAACAATCATCTACTACTATAACTTCACCTCCAGAATTTTTTGCAATGATAGGCAGGAGCTCATCCAATAAAAAAATTATATTTTTATTTTCATTGTATACTGGAATAACAACAGATACTTTTTCAAAAAATTTCATAATATTATTTTACATTTTATAATTATTAAACGTTAATTCAATTTTGTAATTCTTCTATTCTTTTTAAAACTAAAATATACTCATCACTATCTTGAGGCAAATTAGCAATTAATTTTTGCAATAAAATAATAGCTTTAAATTTATTTCCATTAGCAACCTCATCTTCGGATATCACCCACAGTGCGAGAGGATGGTTTTGATTAATAGAGAGTATTTTTTTAAATAAATTCAAAGTAACCTTATCTACTACTGTATTTTTTTTATTTTGATATAACCGCGCTTCTGCTAAACCCTCAATAGCTTCTATATCTTCATTATTTAATTCAACTGCTCTTCTATATGACCTCTCAGCTCTCTGAAATTGCTTAAGTACTAAGCTTGCTCTACCTAATTTTTTCCAGTCATTTATACTATTGCTCTTGTTCTCTAATAATCTTTTTTCTAGCCTATCCACCATAGAAAGAATTTGTCTATTTTCATTGAGAGAATATTTTTCTTGTAATTTGGAAATATTTAATAAAACACTTTCTTTCCAGGCTGTTTCTTCAGGAGCTGCTTGCTTTATCTCTTCCCATAGAGAATGAGCTTTATCTAAATTTCCTTGCTCTAGGGCTGCAACACTTAAATAATATTTGGATAAACCTCCTACTTCTGAATTAGCAGGGGCCAAAGAAGACGATTTTTGAAAAATTTCTAAAGCCTTTTCAGATATTAAATATTCTGATTTTTTTTCGATATTCTGGCTAACTAAGGCCTCTCCATAGGATAATAAATGAGATGCTTCCGTATCCTCACCAGATAATTCCAAAACTTTTTCCCATATTTTTATGGATTCCTGGGTTTTTCCTAAAGTAGTTAAAATATTTGCTTTTACTAAATGAAACTCTAAGTCTACAGGATTACCGATGATTTTTTTATTCATGTCTTCCAAAGTAAGTTGCCAATATATATTTGGAATTTCGTCATTTATTCTAGAAGACAAAGAAAAATCCGGCATATTTGGTCTGCCATTAATTCCATACATTAGGAATGCAAATATTAAAATGAGTGGAATTAAAAGCTTATATAATAAAACAAAATTTTTATTTTCAATTGTTGCTTCATTACTATTTGAAGATTTAGAATTTAATATTCGTCGAGACAATTCATCATTAATATTTTTAAATTCATCAGAATTTATATATCCTAAAGAATAGTCTCTTTTTAACTCTGAGATCTGTTGCTTATAAAGCCCTATATTTCCTTCCATAATACCCAAGTGAGTAAACTTAATTTTTATGATATAAAAATAGACATAGATTATTATTAATATAGCAACAAAAACTATTAGATAAAATATACTCATCATTCTAATTTTTCATCCAAAATTTTTTGAACATTTTTTTTCTCTGCAGGATTTAATGTTTTGGTTTTATTTGAAGACCTATTAAAATTTGTATAAAACTTATACGCAAATATTATTCCTATAAATAAGAATATGAATGGTCCTATCCATAAAAATAAATTTTGAAGAGATAAGGTGGGCAGAAGTAAAATAAATTCCCCATAACGTTCTACTAAAAAATCTTTTACTTCTTTTTTAGTTTTTCCTTCTTTAAGTTTTTCCTTAATAAGTTCCTTAAGATCTAAAGCTAAAGGAGCCTCAGATTCCAATAAAGATTGGTTTTGACATACTAAACACCTAAGCTCCTCATATAACTCTTTAGCTTGTTGTAATACCAAAGAATTAGATTCAAGATTTGTATTATTTTGAGAATATAAACTTGAAGGAGCAGAGCATAAAAATAAAATCACTGCATATTTAAATAATTTAATCATCTTGTTCCAATTTAGTTAATATTGGCAAAATAGTTTCTCTGATATCATATTCTAGTATTGGTCCAACATGACGATATCTGATCTTTCCATTTCTATCTAAAATAAAAGTTTCAGGAACGCCATATACACCCAAATTAATAGCTATCCTACCAGAAGAATCTACCCCTATAGAATAAAAAGGATTGCCATCTAAATTCAATATTTCATCAGCCTCTTGTAAATTATCCTTATAATTTATTCCATATATTCTGATAGAATGCTTATTTTTCAAAAGCATTAGGTTTGCATGTTCTATTTTACAGGGTACACACCAACTAGCCCACACATTAACTAATGAAGGTTTGTCATATGAAAAAATGTCTTCGATTGTTAAAAGATTATATTTTTCTAGTTGATTAAATTCTAATTTTGGAAAACTTTCATCCAACATAACAGATGGCAAATGTGATGGATCTTTATTTAAGAAAAGCTGTCTGCTAAAAAATAATATTAAAAGTATAAAAGTAATTAAGGGAATATAATAATAATATTTTTTCACTATTTAATACTCAAATTTCTATTTTTTCTTAAAGTTTTATAACTGACTCTATGTTTTTTATCTGATAAAGAAAGTATGCCTCCAAATGCCATAAAAGCTATGCCAATCCATATAAAATTTAACAAAGGAGAATAGTAAACTCTGACAGCAAAATTTTTATTTTTAATGTCTTTCTCACCTAAAACTATGTACAGATCATAAAATAACCTTGAAAGTATTGCAGGTTCCGACGTATTAATTTGAGAAGCAGGATAAAATCTTCTTTCAGGATATAAGAATGAAATATCACTTTCATTATGTGAGATTCTAAAAGTAGCTACATCTGCTAACCAATTTGGCCCTTGGTTTTGTTTAATAGATTCAAAAATTAATTCTTTATTTTCTACGATAATTTTATCTCCTATTTGTACAGACGTTTCTATCTCTGTTTTGTAAGCAGTAGACATTGTTGCGCCTAAAATAAATATTGAGACTCCAATATGCGCAAAGCTCATCCCATATGCAGATCTAGGATAAGAAACAATTCTTTTGGCAACCTCATTAAAAGATTTACCCCTTAAAATTCTTTCAAAAAAATCATAGATAGTACCTAAAAATAACCAAATACTGAGGAATATTCCCAAAAAGGTCATAGCTGATCCGTTTCTAATATAGATCAAAAAAGATGTTATCAAAATGCTCACTATAAAAATAAAAATAATACGTTCATAGATATTATCAAAGACTGCTCTTTTCCAAGTAAGCATGGGACTAAATCCGCACAACAATATTGCAGGAACCATTAAGGGAATAAAAACAGATTCAAAATAAGGTGGGCCAACAGAAACTTTATTAGCAGTCAGGGCATCAATAAATATAGGATATAATGTGCCGAGCAAAACTGTAGCGGCTGCAGCAGAAAAAATAATATTATTAATTACTATAGCCCCCTCTCTGCTTATAGGACTAAACATATTACCCGATTTCAATTTTGGAGCATTCTTAGCAAAGAGAGCAAGGCTCCCACCAGTAAACAAAATAAGCATTAATAAAATATAAATTCCGCGAGATGGATCCGAAGCAAAAGCATGAACCGATACTAATACACCGGATCTAACAATGAATGTACCTAATAAACTAAAGGAAAAAGCGATTAGGGCTAATAGGATTGTCCATGCCTTTAAAGTGTTCCTTTTTTCAGCAACTATTGAAGAGTGAAGTAGTGCAGTAGCCGCTAACCAAGGCATAAAGGAAGCATTTTCAACTGGATCCCAAAACCACCATCCTCCCCAACCTAATTCTCTATATGCCCACCACGACCCAAGTGCTATACCAATAGTAAGGAATGTCCAAGACAACATAGCCCATGGCCTCACCCATTTAATCCATATAGAATCAGCTTGTTTTAGAATTAGTGCAGCAATAGAAAATGAAAACGTAATTGATAGACCCACATAACCCAAATATAAAAAAGGAGGATGGATAGCTAAACCTATATCTTGTAGTATAGGATTGAAACCTTCTCCTTCTAATTTTGGTGGCAATAGTCTCAAAAAAGGATTTGAGGTAAATAATATAAAACCGGTAAAAGCAGAAGCTATCAAACCCTGTACAGATAAAACTATAGATTTTATTTTTAAAGGTATATTTTTTCCGATAATAGACAAAGCTAGGCTGTACAGAGACAAAACTAAAATCCAAAGCATTAAAGAACCTTCATGATTGCCCCAGACCCCAGTGACTTTATAAATTAATGGCTTCAAAGAATGTGAGTTTTGAGCAACTAACGCCACAGAAAAATCTGATGAAATATAAGCCCACATAAGTGAAATAAAAGAAAACGATACTAGACAGAAAAATAAATAAGAAGAATATGTCGATGTAGCTAGAGCCCTAGTAGATTTCAATTTTATGCCTATTATAGGTAATACAAATTGTAAAATAGAGACTGACAAAGCTAGTGCTAAACAAAAATGACCTAGTTCTACTAACACTAATTATTTTCTCCCTCTCTCCATTTTCCAGATTTTTTTAGAGCATCTGCTACTTCAGGTGGCATATAATTTTCATCATGCTTAGCAAGTATTTTATATGCAGAAAAAATGTTATTTTTAATTACCTTTCCTTCACATATTACTCCCTGGCCTTCGCGAAATAAATCAGGTAAAATTCCCTGATACTCAACCTTAATTTCATTTTTTCCATCTTCAACTACAAAATTTATTTTTAAATTTTCTTTTCTTTTTAAAGTTCCTGTTTTAACCAAACCACCTATTCTAATTAATTTATTCTCAATATTGTTTTTATTTAACAACTCTGTTGGTGAATAAAAGTATATAATAGAGTCTCTGGTTGCTAATAATATTAAAGTTCCCGATATTGAAAGCGCTGAAAATCCTAAAAGTAAAAATAATATCCTTCTTCTTCTTTTTATCCGAGCTATATTCATTCTATTTTTTCAGACAAGTCTTGATCAACTTTATTAAGCTGTCGTTTAATTTTTTTATTAGAGAAATAACTATTTAATGAAAATAAAAATAAAACCAAAGCTGTAAAAATATAAGCAGCGGTTACATATATTAAATGGTCTTCCATATTCTACTCCTTAATTAAATAATTATTTTTTATCTTCTACATTTTTTATAAAAATTGCTTTAAGCCTTCTTTGATATAATTCGGTTTGCGCATTTAATAAAACAAATGAAAAATAAAAAATCATAAATGACACTGCCATTAAAAATAAGGGAATAAGCATTTCGTGATGAATACTTGGACCACCTGCTCGAATTATGCTTGCTGGCTGATGAAGCGTATTCCAATAATCAACGGAAAATTTTATAAAGGGTATAATTATGGCACACATCAGAGTCAAAATTGCACATGCTCTAGCACTCTTAACTTGATCATCTATAGCTCTTACCAATCCAATTAGCCCCATATAAATTAGAAATAAAATAAAAACAGATGTCAGACGAGCATCCCACACCCACCATGTGCCCCAAGTAGGTTTACCCCAAATAGATCCTGTTACAAGTGCGATTAAAGTAAAACATGCACCTATAGGCGCGCTTGATTTACACAATAAATCAGCCATTGGATGTTTCCAAATTAATGAAAAAATACTAAATATAGTCATAGCGGAATAAATAAATAGTGACATCCATGCAGAAGGTACGTGAACATACATTATTCTGACTGTTTCTCCCTGTTGATAATCTGGGGGTGAATTAAATAGAGCAAACCATAGCCCCAATAACAAAAATATTATTGTTAACCCAAGAGACCATGGATACATTTTTTCAGACAACCGTCTAAAACGGCCAGGATTTGCATAATAGTTTAATACTTTTATCATAAGTTCCGCCTTTTTATTCCCATCCTAATCTAATAGCCTTAGAAGCCAAAAATGGAACAATTACTGAGGCAATAGGAAAAATAGCTGCCAAGACATACAAATGACCTATTCCCCCCATTCCTTTAATCTCAGCAGTAATAGCACCAGAACCCAATATGAGTATAGGTAACATCAATGGTAATACGACCATAGTAATTATCACTCCTCCTTTACCCACGGTACAGGAAAGAGCAGCAGGTGCGGCCCCAATCAAGGTAAGTGAAGGGGTGCCCAACAACAAAGCCATAATTAATATCCAACAGTATTGAATATCCAAACCAATAATTATAGCCATAATAGGAGAGAGTATAATTATAGGAAGTCCATTGGTTAGCCAATGAGAAAAACATTTTGTTATTATTATAAACTCTAAAGATATTCCAGACAAAACCATCTGCTCTAATGTTCCATCTTCATAATCGGAACGGAAAACTCTATCTAAAGAAAGCATTGAAGAGAATAAAGCAGCCATCCATATTGCCCCACTAGCAACTTGTGCCAAAAGTTGATTATCCGAACCAAATCCAAGCGGAAACATTATTATAGCTAATAAGTAGAAAAGGATTGCAGCTCCAGCATCACTACCACCAGAAAAAGTAGATCTTATATCTTTCAAAATTAATTTTAAAAATATATTCAAAATTTATCCTATTTACCTTTAATCTAGAAGCAACGTTTTTGCATTAGAAATATCAACACTGTCATGAGTAGCACAAATAATTGATCCACCGGAGTTAATATGATTTTGCATAATTATCTTTAATTTGTTTCTATTTAATTCATCCAAAAATGAAGAAGGCTCATCTAATAACCAAATTTTTACCGGACAAAATATCAACCTAATTAGGCTCAACCTTCTTTTCTCTCCTGCTGACAACCAAGATACAGGAAATTCTAAATAATCATCAAAAGATAAAAATTGAATGGCATCTTTAACTATATTTTTTTTTACTTTCCAAATATCAGCATAGAAATTTAAATTATCTTTAACTGACATAATTGATTTTAATGCATTTAGATGACCTAACCATGCTACTCTTGGCGAACCCTTATTAAAAATAGGGAATATTTCTTTTCCATACCAAAGTATCTTACCAGAACTAATAGGAATAAAACCTAACAGACATCTTAAAAAGGTAGTTTTACCACAACCATTTTTTCCTTTAACAAAATATACTTCGCCTTTATTGAGCAGTATATTAATATTAGAAGCAATCTCTCTACCACCTCTTTCAAAACTGATTTCTTGAGCTTCGATTAGGGGAATATTAGTCAAGTTCGTTCCTAGTTATTTATTCATAAGTTCTTTTGTCTTCAATGACTATTCCATCATTTGGAATAGCACCTTGCGATACTATTTCTACTTCAGATCTTAATTTCAACTCTGCTCTAATAGCCTCTTTTATATTGTCAATTGATTCGCTGCCATTTTGCTTGAACTCAACCAACATTTTTATTACATCTTCATGATTTACATTATCTACTTCTAGTCTTAATTTGGATACCGATTTTAATTTTTTTTGTATATTTGCAATTTGTTCAGGTCTAACAAACATACCCCTAACTTTAGTCGTCTGATCTGCTCTACCCATCCATCCCTTAATTCTCATGGCAGTACGCCCACATCTGCTTTTTTCTGACATCACAGCAGAAAGATCACCGGTTGCAAATCTAAGTAGCGGATATTCTTCATTTAAGGTAGTCACTACTAATTCTCCCACCTCTCCATCTCGTACTACCTGGTCAGTTCCGGGCTTAACTATCTCTACAATAACTTCTTCATCACAAAACATGCCTTCCATATCCCAAGTTTCATAAGCAACTAATCCCAAATCTGCAGTGCCATAGGACTGTAAGACGTTACAACCCAAATCACTTAAAGTTTTTCTTAATGAAGGCGGACATGCTTCTCCTCCAACCATTCCTGTTTTTAAACTTGATACGTCCAAATTTTTATCTTTTCCCATCTCCAATATTATTTTGAGAAAAGATGGGGTTCCTACGTAGCGATTCGGTTTTAATTCGCTTATAATACGCGCCTGTAGTTCTGTGTTGCCTACTCCTCCTGGAATAACACTAATTCCTAACTGATTAGCTGCCTGATCCATCATAAAACCAGCAGGAGTTAGATGATAAGAAAAAGTATTATACATTATATCACCTTTCCTAAAATTAGCAGCTTTCATTGCCCTCGACATTCTCCAAAAATCTCCTTTTCCTCCAGGCTCGTATATTGGTCCTGGTGATGCAAAAATATGACTGAAGTCGTAAGCACTCTTCGTTGTTAGGCCACCAAATGGAGGATTCAATGATTGAAATTTTGATAATAAAGATTTTCGTGTAATAGGAATTAAATTCAAATCTGACCTATCTTTAATTGAGCTGATACTAACATCTTTGAGTATCTGCTTCCACCCCTCTGAATTTGATTTTGCAAGATCAATAATTTTTCTCAATTTTTCAAATTGATCAGAATTTCTTTCTTCAGGACTTCTTTGTTCTAAAACATCATTTGATTTACTTTCCATTTTGCTTTCCTCAGGATCTACTTTAAATTTAATTATTAATTAAATTTCTTAATACGTAATGTAAAATGCCTCCGTTTCTGTAGTATTCTAGCTCACTTTTTGTATCTATTCTACATAGAACATTTATCTTAGAAAAACTTTTATCTGGATACTCAACATCTAACTCTAACTCACAACCAGGAGATAAAGCATTTTCAATATTTCTTAAACTAAATTTTTCTTTTCCTTTAAGATTAAATTTTTCTGCAGATTCCTCATTCTTAAATTCCACAGGAAGAACTCCCATTCCTATTAAATTTGAACGATGTATTCTCTCAAAACTTTCTGCAAGTACTAGTTTAACTCCCAGAAGATAGGTACCTTTGGCCGCCCAGTCTCTAGAAGAACCTGTTCCATACTCTTTGCCTGCGATGATAATTAATGGAATTTTATTTTTTTGATACTCTAGAGAAGCATCATATATAGACAGGACATTTTCATCAGGAGCACGCGTCGTAAATCCTCCTTCAACTTCTGGAACCATTTTATTGCGAATTCTAATATTTCCAAAAGTTCCCCTTATCATAATTTCATGATTGCCTCTTCTGCTTCCATAGGAATTAAAATTATTTTCAGAAATCTGTCTGTCTGTTAAATACTTTCCAGCAGGGGATGTTTTTTTAATTACACCTGCAGGGGATATATGGTCAGTAGTAATAGAATCACCGAGAATAGCTAAACTTCTTGCTTCAATAATATCTTCTAGAGGTTTTACATCTTTTTGCATATTTTTAAAATATGGTGGGTATCTTACATAAGTGGAAGTTGGATCCCAGTTATAAGTTATCCCTACTCCAGCCCTAATACCTTTCCATTCAGGAGTCCCTTCAAATATATCTTTATATCTTCTAGTAAACATTTCTTTTTTAAGACACAACTTTAAAACTTCATTTATTTCGTTATTATTTGGCCATAGATCAGATAAATAGATAGGTTTTTTATCTTTGCCAAAACCAATTGGACTAGTAGTAATATCTTTAGCTAAGGTACCAAATATAGAATAGGCAACTACTAATGGTGGTGAAGCTAACCAATTAGCTTTTATAAAAGGATTTATCCTGCCTTCAAAATTTCTATTGCCTGATAATACTGAGCAAACTAACAAATTATTCTCTTGAATAGCTGATTCTATCTCCTCATCAAGGGGGCCCGAATTTCCAATACATGTTGTACAACCATAACCAACAATATAAAAACCTAGTTTTTCAAGAGGTTCTAGAAGACCTGATGAAGATAAATAATCACTGACTACTTTACTTCCTGGAGCTAAAGAAGTTTTCACCCAAGGCTTTTTTTCCAATCCTAATTCAACAGCCTTTTTTGCTAATAGCCCTGCAGCTATCATCACTGAGGGATTTGAAGTATTTGTACATGAAGTTATCGCGGCAATAGCAACATCTCCATTTAAAATAGTATTCTTATCTCTAGAACCTAAATTATTACCTATAAATTTTTTTGTAACATCTGATACTAAATTTAACTTTACTCTATCTTGCGGTCTTATAGGACCAGACATACTGGATTCAACATCTGACAAATTCAACTCTAATATATCTTTATATAGTAAATCTTTAGTAGTAGAATCTCTCCACATACCTTGTGTTTTTGCATAAACCTCTACATGTTTAGAATCTCTTCCGGTAAATTCAAGGTATCTACACGTTTCCTTATCTATCGGAAAAAATCCACATGTAGCTCCATACTCAGGAGCCATATTCGCAATTGTTGCTCTATCAGCTATTCCTAATTCATCCAAACCTGAACCAAAAAACTCAACAAATTTTCCTACTACTCCTTTTTTTCTTAGTAATTCTGTAATAGTTAATACTAGATCTGTAGCAGTAACTCCTTCATTTAAACTGCCATATAGTTTTACGCCTATTACTTCAGGAATTTTCATAGATATAGACTGTCCTAACATTACAGCCTCAGCCTCTATTCCTCCTACACCCCAACCTAATACAGCCAATCCATTGACCATAGTAGTATGACTATCTGTGCCCACCAAAGTATCAGGAAAAAGCATATTTTTCTCATTATCCTCAGATATCCATATTACTTTCGATAAATATTCAAGATTTACCTGGTGGCATATTCCAGTTCCGGGCGGCACCACTCTAAAGTTTTTAAATGCTTGTTGCCCCCATTTTAAAAAAGAATATCTCTCTTTATTTCTTTCAAATTCTATCTTAACATTTGCATTAAAAGCTTCCTTAGAACCTGCTCTATCAACTGAAACTGAATGATCTATAACTAAGTCCACAGGTGAAAGAGGATTTATGGAAGAAGGACTGATCCCAAAATCTGATACTGCCTGTCTCATTGCAGCAAAATCTACAATAGCAGGTACTCCTGTGAAATCTTGCATTAAGACTCTAGCTGGTCTATAGAAAATATCTACATCAGCGGAACTATTTTTAGAACTATTAATTAATGCATCTATTTGTCTTGTATCTATATCTTTTCTGTCTAAATTTCTTAAAAGATTTTCTAAAATAACTTTTATAGAATATGGCAAGTTATCTATATTTCCAAATAATTCACTTGCTTTATTTAGAGAGTAGTAGTCATATTCCTTCCCTTTAATTTTTATGGAGTCCTTAAAATTACTTGAGTTAACTTCCTCCATAATAATATCACCTTTCTAAAGAATATAAGTTTATAATTTAACCTTGAATTGTTTCTAGCAAATTTCCATCAGACGAAAATAATGCAGCAAAAACCCCTTTATCACCAGAATCTAGAGTGATTCCATATTTTCCTGATGCTAAACCTTTGCCTTCTGGATCAAGCCCTCTTATAAATCTTCTAGTTATACCATAAGGCTCATCTAAATTTGAAAACCCTCCTCCCCACCAAAGTTCGTCACTTTGTGCTTCTAAAGGTCGATCTTTAGCAAGTCCAGCCGATACCATTAAAACACTTCTATCATCATTGTACGCAAGTCTCTTCAATGTAGAAATATACTTATAATGACCACTTTGTTTAACCAAAGCTTCGTGAATTCTTACCGATGTACGAGATAAGGCTAAGGCCCCGTCTTTAGCAGCATTTTTAAGTAGACCAGAAGATATTCCATAAGCAGAAAGTATTGAATCAAGACCTCTACTGTACATCCATTCAACCAATTCTTTAGGATTAGGAGATATATGAAGTTGCCTAGACTTATCGAGCAACTCTTCAAATTGACCCCTTAAAAATACCACATCGTTTACGTCTGAAGAATAATTGGATATAAAATTAGAACGTAAAAGGAGAGCTACATCTACAGATTTTAGTGAAAAATTCTCTCCTTTTGAAGATGGGCCTACAATATTTCCAGTAAAAACTAGTCTATCAAGCAATTTTTGTTTATTTAAAATTTTTTTAGATACAGTATTAAGGGCATTTGCTCTTCCTCTCACAGCACCTATAACCCACACTCTTTTATAGGATCCCAAATTATGTAAACGCAAGTTTTGCATAATATTTTTAAATTTCCTATCGAAGTATAAAGACCATCTATTAAACTAAGATTTTTTTAAATTTTCTTCCACTTTCTTTTGAGCTTCAGATAAATCTATATTTTTTATTACTACTAATTCTCTAATAAACCGGTTCAAAGCTTTTTCATAAAGTTGTCTTTCGCTATATGACTGTTCCGGGTCATCTTCTCCTCTATATAAATCCCTTATTACTTCAGCTGTAGAAACTAAATCTCCCTTATTTAACTTATCTTTATAGTCTTTCTCTCTTTTAGCCCACATCGTTCTCTTAATTTTTATTTTTCCTCTTAAAACTGAAAGTGCCGCTTCCATATCTGCTTCAGCTGAAACTGCTCTTAATCCCAATTCGTGAATTTTATTAACCGGAATTCTCAAAGTCATCTTTTCATTCTCAAAATATACTATTATGAATTCCACCTCGTCTTCTGAAAGCACTTGTTTTTCGAAGCCTAAAGTTTTTCCTAAACCGTGCCTTGGATAAACAATCCAATCACCTTCTGAAAAGTTCCCTGTAACTAAATTCATTCATTGTACTCCAAATTATTTTAAATATTATTTTTCAGTATTTCCCGGCTTATCAGAAAAATATTTCTTAAATTTACCTTCTACTCCATCAAAATCTTCCCCATCCTTAGGAGGAACACCCTTACGAGTAATATTAGGCCATAAATTTGATTGCTTAGAATTAAGATCCAGCCATTCATCAGCTGATGATTCAGAATCAGGCAAAATCGCCTCAGTTGGGCATTCAGGTTCACATACGCCACAATCTATACATTCATCCGGATGGATAACCAACAT
>PTKJ01000030.1 GCA_002937675.1 Alphaproteobacteria bacterium MarineAlpha9_Bin1
GTCTCCATCAATAGACTATAAAGCAGCACAGTTATTTCATAGTGATGATGGAAGAATCTTTGGAACTCCAATATTTGCTTCTACACTATTTGTTTTAACAGTAGTTTTAGCATTACCAATTAGCCTATTTTTAATACATAAATTATTAAATATAGGTCGAATATTATTTCTATTTCATATGATTGGGATGTTACTTGCATTAATTGACCTAGGAAATGAACCTAATACCAATGATTTTGATTTAATAGCTAATGCTCTAAATTATCTATGTGATGGTGCTATTATATTTCTTATATATTTTAGCTCTTTAAAAAATAAATTTAAATATTACTTGTATAAAATTTAGTATCAGCGGCTGTTAACCGATCGGTCGTAAGTTTGATTCTTACCCGCAAAGCAATTTATTGTTTTACTTAGATCATTCTCTGTATATAAATTACAGGTTCATAAATTAAATACTAGGCAGCTCTTGCCGGATTTTTTTTAAATATTAAACCATTATTATCGAAATCAATGTTAATTTCTTCATTATCACTTAAATTGCCTGAAAGGATCATCTCTGCAATATTATCTGTTACCTCTTTCTGAATTATGCGTTTAAGAGGACGAGCCCCAAAGACTGGATCATAGCTTATTTTGGCAATAAAATCCCTTCCTCTATCACTTAATTTAATGTCAATATTTTGTTCCTTAAGTAACTTTTTTAAGCCCAATAATTGTATATCTACAATCTCTGACATTTGGCTTTTCTTTAAACGATCAAACAATATTATATCATCAAGTCGATTTATAAACTCTGGACGGAATGTATTATTCACAGCGGACATAACTTGTACTCGTGCATCATCTGAAGATTGATTATCTTTTAAAGTAGCAAGGTGTTCTGCTCCTATATTAGACGTTAAAATAATAAGTGTATTTTTAAAATCTACAACCCTGCCTTGCCCATCGGTCAAGCGGCCATCATCAAGCACTTGAAGTAGTATATTATAAACATCTGGGTGTGCTTTCTCTATCTCATCAAACAATATGACTTGATAGGGGCGACGACGTATTGATTCTGTCAAAGCACCCCCTTCATCATATCCAATATATCCGGGTGGTGCTCCTACTAGGCGCGCAACTGAATGTTTTTCCGTATATTCAGACATATCTAACCGACATATTGCACTATCATTTTCAAACAAAAATTCTGCCAACGCCTTAGTCAATTCAGTTTTTCCTACACCAGTAGGACCTAAAAATAAAAACGATCCAATTGGTCTGGATGGATCCTGTAAACCAGCTCTGGAACGACGAATTGCCTTCGAAATGGATATAATTGCATTGTTCTGTCCAACAACACGTCTATGTAATTCGTTCTCCATCTTTAGTAACTTGTCTTTTTCACCACTCATTAACCTATCCAGGGGAATACCTGTCCAACGTGCTACTATCTGGGTAATGTGATCTTCAGTTACTTTTTCTTCCAAAAGAGATTCGCCCCTTTTTTCACTAGCAACATCCCTTAAAGATAATTTTTCTTCAAGTTTTGGTATTACCCCATAAGTAAGTTCACTTGCTCTCTCCAATGCTCCAGTTCTTTGTGCCTGTTCTAATTCTATTCTAGATGCATCCAAATCTTCTTTAATTTTTTGAAGGTTTATTAAACGGCTCTTCTCTAAATTCCATTGTGATGAAAATATTGCAACTTTCTCTTCTAAGCTTGCCAGTTCTTTTTCTATTTTTTTGAGTCTCGCTTCAGATAATTTATCTTTTTCTTTTTTAAGTGCCTCACGTTCTATTTTCAATTGGATAACTTTTCTATCCAACTCATCAAGTTCTTCAGGTTTACTATCTACCTGCATTCTTAGTCGACTAGATGCTTCATCTACTAGATCAATAGCTTTATCAGGTAAAAAACGATCACTAATATATCGATTAGAGAGTGTAGCAGCAGATACTAGTGCATTATCAGTAATAGTTACTCCATGATGTAGCTCATATTTTTCCTTTAATCCTCGTAAAATCGAAATAGTATCTTCAACTGTAGGTTCCTTTATAAATATTGGCTGAAATCGTCTTGCTAATGCGGCGTCTTTTTCTACATGTTTTCTATGTTCATCAAGCGTTGTAGCACCTATGCAGCGTAATTCTCCTCTAGCCAAGGCTGGCTTTAATAGATTAGACGCATCCATTGCTCCGTCACTACCTCCTGCACCAATTAAAGTGTGTAATTCATCTATAAATAAAATAATGGAACCTTCAGCAGAAGTTATTTCATATAAAACAGATTTAAGTCTTTCTTCAAATTCTCCACGATATTTTGCACCTGCAATTAAGGATCCCATATCCAAAGATAACAACTTTTTATCTCTTATACTCTCTGGAACATCACCATTAACTATTCTTAAAGAAAGACCTTCAGCAATTGCTGTTTTGCCCACACCGGGTTCCCCAATAAGTACAGGATTATTTTTTGTACGTCTGGATAAAACTTGAATGGCACGACGTATTTCTTCATCACGACCAATGACTGGATCTAGCTTCCCAGAACGAGCATCTTCAGTTAAATTTCTAGTAAATTTTTTCAAAGCATTATATTTTTCTTCTGAAGAAACACTGTCTGCAGTACGTCCCTTTCGAAGTTTTTCCACCCCTTTTTCTACTTTATTGGAAGTTATCCCTACACTAGAAAGAATATTTTCTGCTGCAGTACCTTTCACATCTACGAGAGCTTGAAAAATACGTTCTACCGAAACAAAAGTATCACCATGTTTTTGAGCTAAAATTTTAGATTTATCGAAAATATTCTCAAGTTCTGGAGACATATATAAGCCTCTTCCTTCTCCTGAAACCTTAGGCATAGATTCAAGATATTTTATTATTAAATCTTTTAGTTTTTTAGTATCACCTCCTGCATTATTGATAAGATTATTTATCAAACCTTCTTTATCATCCACTAAAGTTTTTAAAATGTGAATAGGTTCAAAACTAGGATGTCCATTGCTTAATGCATAGTTTTGCGCAGAGTGGATAAAACCCTTACTTCGATCTGTATATTTTTCAAAATTCATATTTCATTCCATTAATATCAACATTTAGCCAAAAAAAATATTGGCATACACATATATGTATGTGGGAATAAAAATCTAAAATTTCAATTATGAATTTTAGAATTCTAGCTAAATGCTAGGTATATGTGGTAGATACTGCTAAACGCTATAAGTCCTCCTAAGACGCGTAGGACATTATCGCTAAATACCCTAATTATTATAAAGCCTAAGACAATACCCATAATATGGATGATGCTGGTGCCAACTATCGATCCTATTATGTATAGATTAGGATTGGAAGTGAGAGGAATCTCCATTCCATGGGCATAACCGTGAAAAATTGCAAAAAACGATACTATCAAAATAGTGATGAACTCTTTTGGTTTAAAATTTAGTGCTATAGCAGAACCAATTACTGTTAATGAAAGAGCTATGGCAAGTTCTTGATAAAGATAAAGTTGATTAGGTAGCACTCCTATATATATTCCTAGCCCCATAATTAAAGGAAAAACTACTGGAAGCATCCATATTGAACGACCACCTATTAGCATTCCCCACATTCCTACAGCTAACATGCAGAGAAAGTGATCAATTCCTAAGAATGGATGTCTTACCCCCCCTTCAAATCCTAGCTCTTCAAAAATATGAGAATAAGCTACATTATTTTTAAGGAATATTATTAATAATACAGTAATTAAAAAAAATTTTAAATAAAGGGTTGCTGGTATTTTCATCTATCCTATCCCTGACACAAAAAACATAAAAATAAATAGATTTTTTATTATGTGCCACTCCATTTTGCTTTTTTCTTTTCATTAAAAGCCTTAACTCCGGCAGCAAAATCATTTGATGTTCTCAATCTGCCATATTCTTGACCCTCAAGTTCTATCCCTGCATGTAATGATGTATCTTGTGCTGTATACAGAACTTTTTTAATAGTTCTTTGTGCCAAAGGAGAAAATGTAAGTAATTCACTGACTAATGCATTAGTAGCTTCTTCTAACATATTATCTTTTACACACTTAAGAGCAATACCCCAACTCTCAGATTCTTTACCTGATATCCATCTTGAACGCATAACTAGATCTTTTGTTCTAGACATTCCTATCATATGTAAAAGTCTAATAGATCCACCAGATCCTGGTATCATACCTATTTTTTGCTCAGGGAAAGCAAAGTTTGTAGCTTCACTAACAATACGGAAATCGCAAGCTAAACATAATTCAAATCCTACTCCAAAACAAAAACCTCTAACAGAAGCTATAACAGGTTTGGAACAAAGCTCTGGCGATTTAATATTATCAGCCAAATGTGAGACTTTTTCTGGAGTAGCTTCCATAAAACCTTGAATATCTCCTCCTGAAGAAAAGTTTTTACCCTCAGATTTTAAAACGATTACTCTTACTCTATTATCCTTATCTATATCTTTAAATACACGCGCTATTTGTTCTCTTTGAGGCATGCTAACAACATTAAGTGGAGGGCGGTCTAGAATAATATCTGCTCGTTGATTTTTAGAATCTATTTCAACTCGAAATCCATCTAGGTTGTCATAGTTAAATTTTTTAGTTTTCATAATAATTTTCCTTATAATATTTAGCTAAACTGTTCTCTTAATTTTCTTCTTAAAATTTTACCAACCGGAGATTTGGGAATTTCATCAACCAAAAAATATTTACGTGGTCTCTTAAAACTTGAAATGGTAGATTTTAGAAAAAATGCATCTAACTTATCAATATCAATTTTTTTGGAGGATTTAATAAATGCTGCAACAATTTCTCCTAGCCTCTCATCAGGAATCCCACATACAACAGCTTCTATAACATCTGGATAAGTTGATAAAATATTTTCTACCTCCACTGGAAGTATATTCTCTCCTCCACTTATAATCATATCGTCCAGCCTACCTGTAACAAATAAATCACCTTCCTCATCAAAGTAGCCTAAGTCCCCAGTAATATACCAACCATCAACTATAGATTCTTTATCAGCATCTGGTCTGTTCCAATAGTTTTTAAAAGATTCGCTGCTTTCCATTGAAGCAATAATTTTACCCTCTATTCCAGCAGGAAGGGTTTGTGAAATATCTAAAGAATTAATATCTATTATTCTTATCATCTGATTTATTCCAGGTTTACCGGCAGAGCCCGGTTTTTCAGCAGCATTTTCACAATAAGTAAAAGTATATATTTCAGAAGATCCATAATGGTTTACAAAAATATCAGGATTAAAATAATTATTTAATTTTCTTATCAAATGGTTACTCATAGGCGCCCCAGCAAAACCCAACTTACGAACCTTCTTAACAATTTTTTTTGAAAATTTAATGTTAGTAATCAGATCATGATACAACGTTGGTACTAAATAAAGTGAAGTTACTTTTTCTTTTTCTATCAGATCCAACGCCTTATCTGAATCAAAGTTAGACTGACAAATAAAACATCCATTAACTATACACATTGATAACAATAATCTTATACCCATAGTGTGATATAGAGGCATGACCCCAAGTGTTCTTTCTTTATATTCATACTTATTTTGAGACACATGAGCTAATGCCGAAGACTTCTCAGCTAAATGACTACGAGGAACACCTTTTCCTACCCCGGTCGTGCCTGAGGTATACAACATTATTGAAATAGTATCATTACTTTTTACAAACTGTTCCTTCAAATCTGTTTCTTCTAACAAACTATCGAAAGAAGATTTTTGTCTATTGGATACATCAACCTCAATAGTTAATAGATCTTTAGGTAATTTTGCCTGAAGCACTAAAGTTCTGAAAACATCTTGAAATATTATAGCCTTAGCATCTGAATCCTTTATAAAATAATCTAATTCACTAGATGTGGACCTCCAATTAATAGGAGTAATAATAATTCCATACAATTGACAAGCCCAGTATACTACTGTTGCTTGCCAATTATTCTGTAATACTGTAATAAGGCGATCCCCTTCCCTCAATCCCTTGGAAATAAGGTTGTTTCCTATTATTGAAGAAATTTTTAAAAGTTCTTTATAATTAATATTTTTATCAGAATCCACTATAGCGTCCGCAAATGGTTCTCTTTCAACAGCTGCCAATAATGTTATTGTATTATTCAGCATTATTAATTTCTTTTGCAGATTCTACTGCTGCTTTTATTATAGAAGAATAGCCCGTACACCTACATAAGTGTCCTGAAATAACATCTTTAATTTCTTGTTCTGAGGGATTGTTATTCCTATACAGATAATCACATAGAGACATTATAATTCCTGGCGTACAAAAACCACATTGCAGTGCAAAATATTTTTTAAAATTCTTTTGTATAATATTTAAACCATTATATTTTCCTGATATAAATTCTATCGTATGAATTTCACAATTATCTACTTGTACGGCTAGAGTTAGGCAAGACCTCACTGCTCTTCCATTCAGGTGTATAGTACAGGCACCACATATCCCATGTTCACACCCTACATGAGTTCCAGTTTTCCCCAAACTATCCCTAATAAAATCACTAAGAAGTATCCTAGGTTCTACTTCTTTTTCAACTTTTGTACCATTAAAAGTAAATGATATAGATTTTTTACTACCTAAAATTTTTGACATTTTTTTGCCTCACCAATAGTCAACTTTCCAATTTTTCTTAGAAGATCTCTCTTATATCTGGCTGAAGCGATATGATCACCTATCCCTTTAAGATTCCAAGCTAAATCATTTAAAGCATCTTCTATTTTATCATCAGATAATATTGGAAAAACGGTTATATCAGGTTTATCTGTCATTCCTGTAATACCTACGGTAATAGAATTCTCTCTATAAATCACGGCCACAGATAATAATGAAAAATCTCCTTTCCTGAATGAAAACTCATTGAACGCAATCCCTACTTTGCTGTCTAGGTGAGGAAAAAAAACAGATTCAATAATCTCATTAGATTTACAGGCGGTAGATAACATACCAGTTTGAAATTCATCAGCTCTGACTTCCCTAGTACTTTTTAAAGATTTTAACTTTATTTTTCCATTAAGTAGCGCAAAGCAGAGGGGAATTTCAGAACTAGGATCTGCATGAGCAATAGAACCGCAAATCGTTCCTTTTGTCCTTGTTTGATAATGTCCTACCCAAGGAAGCGCTTTATATAACAAAGGAGAAACTATTGATAACTCTTTATATTCAAGTAATTCCTGTTGTGTAACACTAGCACCAATCAATAGTCCTTCATCCGTTGCGTTTATTGAGTTTAATGCCTTTATATTTTTTATATCTACTAAAATTTTAGGATGTATAAGTCTCATATTTAACATAGTTACTAAGGATTGGCCTCCCGCTAATATTTTACTATTTTCACAATCCTGATCTAATAAAAAAGCAGCTTCATCTAATGTTTTAGGAGAAACGTAAGATAAATAAGGAGGTTTCATTACACGATATTCCTTAGTTTATTTTTTATATATTTCCAAAATTTTTTATTAGTATAATTTTGATATAGCTCTACAGATATTTTTTTCTTCTCATCAGTGATTTCTAAATTTAAATTCTTGGGTAAATCCTCTTTTTTTGATATTAGTCCCCATAACTTTGGGGGGGTCATGGGAAGTGTAATTTTATCCTGTTCTATTGCATCAGATATGGCATTTGCAATACAGACCGGAGTACTCATACTATTCCCTTCACCTACACCCTTAGAACCCAGTGGAGTAAAAGGAGATGGAGTGCTAATATGTAATATACATGCCTCGGGTATTTCATTTGCAGTTGGGACTAAATAATCTGCAAAGGTACCAGATAAGAATTCTCCGTTATCTGCATACTTAAATTCCTCATACAGCGAAGCCCCTACCGCCTGAGCAAAAGCTCCTTGTATTTGTCCATTGACAATTTCAGGATGAAGTAAAGTACCCGCGTCATGAGTAGTTACATACTTATCAATAATAACTTTTCCGGTATTTTGATCAATTTCTACACCACAATAGTCAAAAATAAATCCGTAAGAGCCCGAACTATTAATTTCATCTTTTTCATTTGGCGCCTTATGTTGTGGCATGGTCCAATATAGTGTTTCTCTTAGTGGAGGAGCCATAGCGTCTGGGATAGTATCAGGAGACCAATGACTACTGCCTGCTAATCTAGAAAATGTGATCTTGTTATCTGGATTATTTTTTGAAAACACTAGGTCATTTTGAAATATAACGTCTTCAACATTAATATTCATATTTTTTGCTGCGATAGTTTTTAATTTTAAAAACAGTTTTTGTGCAGCTAAATATACAGTACCAGCTACTGCTCCTCCAAATCTACTTGAATAATTGCCCGCAGCTATTGACCAACCATCTTTATGTGTATCCAAATCAGAACTGACGGTTATATTTTTAGGATCAATAGAAAATACAGACGCAACTAATTGTTGAACAACAGTTTGATGTCCTTGTCCTTGTGGTAAAGAATCAATAGTCACAGATATGGACCCTAAAGGATCTATACTCACAGTTGCACAAGCGTATGCTCCATTTTTTGGTCCAGCTTTTAATCGTTCCTCATGACTAAGAACTGTTGAAATATATCCCATATTAGATATGGATGGCTCAACTACAGCAGCGAACCCTATGCCATATAATTTACCAACTTTCCTTTTTCCTCTCCTTCTTTTTTCTAATTCTTCAAGTCCTCCATCTTTTTCTGCTTTTTGGATAGCTTTTTGATAATTTCCAGAATCCAAGATTCCCCCAGAAGGAGTCTTGTATGGAAATGAATTTTGAGGAAGCAGATTAGTCTTAATAATTTGCAAATGAGGTTTGTTTAATACTTTTGATATTTTATGCATTAACCTTTCTAAACCAAAGTATAGTTGTGGACCCCCAAAACCTCTATTTAACCCTGAAGGAGTTTTGTTTGTTAGTACTACATAATTTTTTAATGATATATTTTTGACACTATAGGCCCCTGATAAATTGCCATGCATTCTATAAAGTGAAGCTGGTTCAGGTGCTCGAAGATAAGCACCACAATCATCATATTGAATTATTTTTAATCCCAGAAGAAGCCCATCCTTTGTTATTGCTGCAGAAATTTTTGACTTCCTTCCAGTAGCAGAAGTAGCAGCTATTAGATGTTCTAATCTATCCTCTACCCACTTCACTGGTCTTCCAACTTTTTTTGAAGCTAGTGAAATTGAGACTATATAATAAAATACTGCTTGTTTTACTCCAAAACTACCTCCAGAATTTTGAGGAGCACGTAATCTTAACTTATTTCCTGGTATTTTTAGTGCCATTGCCATGACCGGATGCAGTGCCATAGGGCCTTGAAAATTAGACAGAACATTATAACTTTTATTTTCATCAGAATACTCTGATATCACATTAAAACATTCAATTGGAGTACAAGAATTTCGAGGATATTCTACATCTATTTCTACAATATTATTTGCAAGTGAAAACGCCTTCTCTACATTTCCATAATTAAAATTTCTTTCACTTACTATATTACTTTTTACTTTTTCATGAAGAATAGGAGCATTACTTTTTATAGATGACTCTATATTCATAACTGGGGGAAGCAAATCATATTCAACATTAACAAGTTCAGTAGCATCTTCAGCAATATAACGGTCACGGGCGATTACTATTGCGACTGGTTCCCCTACGTATCGAACTTTTTTTACTCCTAAACACCAATGCTCCATAGGCTGCTTAACACCGACAACAAAAGGCTCTGACCATTTGATTACATCTTCACCAGTTAAAACTGCTTCTACTCCATCTAGCTTAAGTGCTTCTGAAATATTAATTTTTAGAATTTTGGCATGGGAGTATGGTGATCTAACAAATGAAGCATGCAATGCATCTTTACGAAAAGGGATGTCATCTGCAAAACGCGCATTCCCCTTAAGAAGCTCGATATCTTCCTCTCGCTCTATTGATCGTCCTATAAAAGTAGTAATGTAATTTCCTATAATTTTTTATTTAATATTAACTAAAACTACTATAAACAGACAAGAAATATTTAATTGTAAGATACTATACTTATAGGTTGTGTGGTTGGAGAAAACTCTGTGAGGGTGGGAGATAAACCCTCTTCAATATCAGGGAATTGATTCCAGGCATTATATATAACAATTGTTAAGGATAAGAAAATTAATAAACCTAGAAACATTGAATATAAGCCCTGCATATATATTTTTCTCCAAC
Source organism: Alphaproteobacteria bacterium MarineAlpha9_Bin1 (assembly GCA_002937675.1). GTDB lineage: Bacteria > Pseudomonadota > Alphaproteobacteria > TMED109 > TMED109 > MarineAlpha9-Bin2. Next base: position 10,212 of record PTKJ01000030.1, read on the forward strand.
CACTAGGGGTTTGTTGTTTTATAAAACTATGGAATAGAAAAATTGGTATAAAATAGAGACAAAATGTAGATTTTATGGAGAATTAAAACTTAATCTTAAAATGTTGTGCTTTTATAAATTTTATGATTTAAAAAAGCAAAAGTTAAAAATTATTATACTATAATTTACAAGGATGTTTATCATGAAAATTATTGTTATGGGAACTGGAGCTGTTGGAGGTTATTTTGGAGCTCGTCTTGCAAGAGCTAAACATGATGTTGCATTTGTTGCTCGAGGAAGTCATCTTGAGGCAATTAAAAAAAATGGACTTAGAATCATAAGTGAACTTGGAGATATAACTATCTATCCGGCAAAAGCAAGCGACAACCCTTCCGATTTTGGAATAGCTGATATAATTATGTTTTGTGTTAAATCTTATGATGCCACAACATCATCACAATTAATTAAAACTGTTGTTGGACCAAAAACAGGCGTCATTCCATTCCTTAATGGTATAGGCCATATTGAAATAATGAAAAACATACTTGGCTCCAAAAGCGTACTGGGCGGAGTTGCCGCTATTAGTGCACTAATTGAAGAACCAGGCGTAATCCGTCATAATGCTACAATGCAAATGCTAAAGTTTGGCGAATTTGATAATATATTATCCCCCCGAATAAAAGCATTCCAATCTGCCTGTGAAGAAGCTAGTATAAATAATTCTATTCCAGAAAATATTGAAAGAGATCTCTGGCAAAAAGTAATAATAATATGCACCCTAGCAGGAGTTAATTGCTTAACAAGATTGCCACTAGGGATTTGCCGAAGTAACCCGGCTACTCGAGCTCTTATGGAAGAGCTGGCAACAGAAACTGTAGCTGTAGCACTCTCTGAAAATATTCCTCTTCCCAAAAATCAGGTTGAAATCACCATGCAAGGGCTAGATAATCTTCCCGCGGAAATGAAGGCTTCTACACTTCCTGCCTTAGAAAAAGGAGAAAAATTAGAAATTTCAGCACTTAATGGAGCTATAGAAAAGCTCGGAAAGAAAAATGGAATTGATACACCTATGCATAGAGCTGTATGTGCTGCATTATCACCTCACGAAAAGGGCAAACTTCTATGATAGATGAAAAAAAAGTTGAAAAACATTACTCGCAAGGGTCAATTATAGATTTAATACTTGGTGGAATAAAAAGCATGGGTAAAACCATAAAAAATATTAACATAGATGATTTAGCTCTAGTAGACGAATTTCATATTGGTGGGCTAGAAGCAACTAAAAATTTTATCAATAAACTTGCGATTGACCCATCTCACCATATTTTGGATATTGGTTGCGGTATAGGTGGACCATCAAGATACACAGCAGAGACTTTTAAGTGCAAAGTAACAGGTGTTGACTTAACTAAAGAATATATAGAAGTTGGTAATACAATTTGTGAATGGGTCGGCTTATCTGAAAATATATCACTTCAACAAGCCAGTGCTCTTTATACTCCGTTTGAAAACAATCAATTTGATGCAGCTTATATGATGCACGTAGGAATGAATATTAAGAAAAAGAAAGAGCTTACTGATGAAATATACAGGATCATTAAACCTGGATCCTTATTTGGAATTTACGACGTAATGAAGACAGGTGAAAAGGATTTGATCTATCCAGTTCCATGGGCCCAAACCAAAGAAACAAGTGAAGTAAATACTCCTGAATATTATAAGCAATGTTTAAGCCAATCTGGATTTTCTATTTGTGAAGAAACAGATAAAAAAGATTTTGCATTAAATTATTTCAAAAATATGGTGGAAAAAATTAATAAAAAAAATGGTTTTCCTCCGCTAGGTATACATATTTTAATGGGTGATAACGCTAAAGAAAAAATTAAAAATTCTCATATTAACCTTAAATCTGGTTCGATTAAACCTTATGAAATAATAGCTAAAAAAAATTAGCCCGATTCCTAAGTCATTTTATATTTTTATCGCCAATATATTCAAATTTTGATAAGATTACGAAGCAAATTTTAGATGAAATACTTTTTTTAAAGGAAGCCATGACTATGAAAATCAAACCTTTAAGTGATGCTCTAGGAGCTGAGGTGATAGGACTAAATTATACTAAACCTTTAAAACCTCATGAAATCACTACTTTAAAAAGTAATTTTCTAGATTACCATTTACTTTGTCTCAGGAGTAAGCCACTTACCCCAAAGCAGTTTTATCAACTGGCAAGCCTTTTTGGAACACCATTTACAGAAACTTCTCGTTTTCAATGGGACGAAAATGTTCCTCAAATTTCTCGACTAGACAGCAGTTATAAAACAAAAGATTCTAAACCTAAAACTCCTAAAGATAGCCGTTTAAGCGGATGGCATACGGATCATTCTTTTAAAAAATTTCCACCCAAAGCTACTTTATTACATAGTCACCAAGTACCTTCTAAAGCTGGACAAACAAGGTTTTGTAACACCGAAAAATCATATCAAGATTTACCCGAAAAAATTAAATTACGTTTAAACGGACTGAAAGCTGTTCATAGTTATGATACTATAAGGGCACCTGCACGACCTCCTCAAAGGACTCCGGAAGAAATTGCAGAAACACCAGATATCGAACATCCTCTAGTTCGAGTGCATGACGAAACAGGAAATAGGGCTTTGTATTTCAATGCAGGTCGCACCGATAGGATAGTAGGTTTAGAACGCAAAGAAAGTGACCTTTTACTTGATGAAATACATGAACACATTACCCAAAAGAAATATCGTTATGATCATAACTGGAGTGTTGGTGATGTAATAATTTGGGATAACAGATGTTTAGTACATTCTGTGAATGTGGATTATCCAGTAGGAGAGTCACGTATTCATCTTCGTACTCTGCTCAAAGGAAAACGTCCGAGTGGCCAAAAACAAAATTAAGTGAAAAAATTGCAGGCCAGCCCCATAGTTCCAAGTAATTTCTGGCAATATATCAGATCAATGGGGCCAGGGATAATTGTTGCATTAACTTGGTTAGGTGCAGGTGACTTAATAGATTCAGCTATTGCAGGAGGCAGTTATGGCTACAGTCTTATGTGGGCTATGGTAATCGCTTTATTTGTTCGTTTTATTTTTGTTTCAATAGTTGCCAAATATCAACTCTGTAATCAACATGGCGAAAGCATAATGTCTGGTTTAAAGCGCCTTCACCCTTGGATGCCTATTTTCGTGGGCATAGTTGCTATATTTTTTGGTCATTTTTACTGCTCATATATGGTTAAAGGGATCGGTGAAGTTAGTGTAAAACTTTCTGGCATTGGTATGCCTTGGTTATGGTCAATTTTTTGGGTAAGTGTTGCAGCAATATTCATTTTTCGTGGTACTTTTAAGCGACTAGAAATGATATTTTACATTTTTTTAATAATGCTTAGTACCTCTTTAATAGCAGTAGCTATTTGGAGCGGTCCGGATCCTATTGCTGCAACTAAAGGAGCTTTTTTATTTTCTATTCCTGAACAAAGTGGCTCATTTGGAGCCCTTTTAGTTATTACTTCTTTAATTGGCGCTGTAGGTGGTTCTATTGCAAACTTACTTTATCCATACTTTATCCAACAAAAAGGTTGGAAAGGACCAAAATTTCGTCGTGTACAACTTTACGATTTAGCATTTGGCACTTTTATTCTAATAGCCATAAATCTGTCTGTATGGACAATAGGAGCAGAAGTACTGAACCCACGTGCTATTAACATAGAAAGCCTTGACGATCTTGCTAAACTACTTACTTTAACGCTTGGAAATCTGGGAGGACCAATATTTTACCTTGGAGTATTTGCTGCACTATATAGCTCAATTATTGGACTTGCAGTAGGTTTTGGATACCTAATTAAGGATACAATACGAGTAATAAAGGAAGAAAAAATTATGCAAGCTGAAAAAATAGACACTAGAAATTCTCACATTTACCATGGCGTTGTTGCCTGGTGTTTATTCTCTCCTTTAATCTGGACACTTCCAGATATGCCAGGTGTTATTTTTTTAGCAATTATTGCTAATGCGGCAGCTGTAGTTGTGCTTCCAATACTCTGTGGAAGTCTTTGGTATCTTACCTCAAACACAACCTTTATCGGTGTAAAATATAAAAACAAATGGTGGGAAAATTTTATCCTTCTAGGCTTATTTATTCTTTCGATTTGGGGTTCTTACCAGGCTATTATAGCTATTGGAACTGCCCTTTATAGTTAATAATAATTAACATTATTTTTTAGTTTATTAACTGATAATAACTAAAATCCTTTTTTAATTACTTTTACCTAGATGTATAATATATTTCAATATTGTTAACTGTAGGGGGAATAATTTTATGCAAGGTCCTTTAAATGGACTGTTAGTTATAGATATGACTCGCGTCTTAGCAGGCCCATATTGTTCTATGGTCTTATCAGATTTAGGAGCAAGAATTATAAAAATTGAACCTCCAAATGGAGATGATTCAAGGGAATTTGGTCCTATGATCAACAATACTTCTGCATATTTTTCCTCTCTCAATAGAGGAAAAGAAAGTATTAAACTTAATTTAAAAACGAAAAATGATAAAGTCATCCTTCAAAAACTATTAAATCATGCTGATGTCCTAATAGAAAATTTTCGACCTGGAATAATGAAAAAATTGGGTTTTGATTATAAATTACTATCCAAGAAGCATCCAAACCTAATTTATGCTTCTTGTAGTGGGTTTGGCCAAACAGGACCGTTGGCCGACAAACCTGCTTACGATATGATAGTTCAAGGTATGGGAGGATTAATGAGTCTTACAGGCCATGAAAAACAAGCACCTGTAAGAGTTGGAACCTCTATAGGTGACATAACTGCAGGCCTATTTACTGTTATAGGCATCTTAGCAGCTTTAGTAAAAAAAGATAGTAAAGGGCAAATGATAGATATATCAATGCTAGATTGTCAGATAGCGATATTAGAAAATGCAATTGCAAGATATTTTGCTACAGGAAAAAGTCCTCCTCCAAGTGGAGCTAGACACCCTTCCATAGCACCATTTGAGTGCTACAAATGTAAGGATGGGTACTTTGTTATGGCTTGCGGCAATGACGCTATGTTTAAAAGAATGTGTACAGCGATTAATTATAATAATTTAATTAAAGATAAAAGATTTATTTCTAATCCGAAAAGAATACAAAACGTAATCGCCCTTAAGAATGAATTGGAAAAAATATTTATAAAAAATAAAATAAAATACTGGTTAAATTTATTTGA
>PTKJ01000031.1 GCA_002937675.1 Alphaproteobacteria bacterium MarineAlpha9_Bin1
AAAAGGTTTTTAAATTAATGTCTAATTCGATAGTTAAAAATAAGAAATGAATATAAAACATCACAAAGTTATAATTTTAGGTTCAGGACCAGCCGGTTGTACTGCTGCTATATATGCATCAAGATCAGGCTTAGAACCTCTTATGATTAGGGGTCTAGAACCAGGCGGACAATTGACTATTACGACGGGTGTAGAAAATTATCCAGGTTTTGCAAAAACAATTCAAGGTCCATGGTTAATGGAACAAATGGAGGAACAAGCTATTGCTGTCGGGACAAAAATACTAACTGGAACTGTTATTAGTTGTAATTTAAAGTCTAAACCTTTTCAATTTAAAACAGACAGCGATGAAACTTTCACTTCTGATACAGCTATAATAGCTACTGGAGCTTCTGCTAAGTGGCTAAATATCCCTTCAGAAAAAAAATATAAGGGTTATGGGGTTAGCGCCTGCGCTACTTGTGATGGTTTTTTCTTTAAAAATAAAATAGTCGCTGTTATTGGCGGCGGGAACACTGCCGTAGAAGAAGCATTGTTTTTGACTAAATTTGCATCTAAAGTTATTTTGATTCATAGAAGAGATAAACTTAGAGCGGATAAAATTCTTCAGAAAAGACTATTTAAAAACAGAATTATTGATGTTGTATGGAACCATGTATTAGAAAAAATTATTGGGAAAGAAGATAAAAAAATTATAAAATCAATAATAATAAGATCGACTCAAGACGACAAAGCTGGAGAAATAAAATTAGACGGCGTATTCATTGCTATAGGACACAAACCCAACACTGATTTATTTAAAAACCAAATCAAAATGGATAATGAGGGATATATTCTCACAAAAGTAAATAGTACTAGAACTAATATTGAAGGTGTATTTGCTGCAGGAGATGTACAAGACAAAATATATAGACAAGCTGTAACCGCTGCAGGACTGGGATGCATGGCAGCAATTGAATCAGAAAAATTTATTTCTGAAAATTTATAACACTTTGGAAAAATTATGGATTGGGAAAAAGTTAAAATATTTAGATATGTAGCTCAATCTAAGAGTTTTACCCATGCAGGAGAAAAACTTAATCTTAGCCAATCAGCAATTAGTCGACAAATAAAAAAATTAGAAGAAGAATTAAGAGTTATTTTATTTCATAGGCATGCTAGAGGTCTTCTCCTAACCGAACAAGGGGAAACTCTCCTACAATATGCAAATGAGATGTTTGATAAAATGTCTACTGCAGAAAATAATATTTCAGCCAACAAAGAAAAACCTCGAGGAGAACTAAGAGTTACTACCACTATAGGCTTTGGTTCTGTATGGCTCACAACCCATATAGGAGAATTCTTAGAAAAATATCAAGAGATTTCTTTGAGTCTTCTTGTTGGAGACCATGAGCTAGATTTAAGCATGCGTGAGGCTGATGTAGCTATAAGACTATCTCCTCCTACACAACCAGATTTAATTCAAAGACATCTTTTCACCGGTCATATGGGAATATTTGCTGCCCCGTCATATCTAAAAAAATATGGTTCTCCAAAAAATATTAACGAACTTTTAAAGCATACTATAGTTTCTTATGGAGAATCATCTAATCTTCCTTATCCCGGAATAAACTGGCTCAACTCAATGTTAATTAGGATAGATAATTCCTTTAGACCAGGACTTGAAATAAATAATGTAGTGGGCATGGTTCGAGCTGTTGAGAGCGGAGTAGGAATTGCTTGTCTTCCTACAATAATGGTAAGGGAATTAGGAGGATGTGAACAAATTTTAAAAGACATAGAGGGCCCACCTATTGAAGCATTTTTCGTATATCCAGAAGAACTTAGAGCTCAAAGAAGAGTTACAGTTTTTAGAGACTTTTTGCTAGAAAAAGTTAAAAATTTTCAATTTTAAATTTATCTATACAAATTTTCTTCGTTTTTTACATCTTTATAAAGATGTGCCACCCATTGAGCATATCCATTAAATATTTCAGTATCACGATATGCTCCTGTGCCCAAATCTTTTTCTTTAGATTGACTCCATCTCGGATGATCCACCAAAGGGTTCACGTTAGCCCAAAAACCATATTCTTTTGGCACAATTTCTTCCCAAAATGTTTTAGGGCGCTCTGATACCAAAGAAAAACTAACTATAGATTTTATGGATTTAAAACCATATTTCCAGGGGACTACTAGCCTTAAAGGGGCTCCATTTTGGTTAGGTAAAATTTTTCCATAAATTCCCGTTGCAATAAAAGCTAAGTCGTTAAAAGCCTCATCAATAGTTAAAACTTCTGTATATGGCCATGGATACCATGATTGCTTTTGAAAAGGAGCCGTTTTAGGATCAAAAAAAGTCTTCATCACTAAATATTTTGCTGAAGACTTTGGTACAACTAATTTTAAAAGTGAATTTAACGGAAAACCTATCCAAGGAACTAACAGAGACCAGGCTTCAACACATCGCAAGCGATAAATTCTTTCTTCTAAACTAACTTTACGAATTAAATCATCAAAATCTATACTTATTTCTTTATCGACCAAACCTCCAATATTTATATTCCAAGGAGAAGTAGATAATTTTTCTGCTTTTCTCTTAATATTTTTAGTAGAACCAAATTCATAAAAGTTATTATAACTTGTAGCCTTAGACTCCGAGGTTAATAGTCTGTCAAAATCAATATCATAATTATTATTATTTGAATAATGATAAGGATATTTTTCTTTTGCTAAGGCCCTAATATCTAAGAATCCTGAAGCAATACCCAAGAAACCAAGATTTTTTAGTACCTCTCTTCTATTTAAATAAATTTTTTCAGAAGTTAGTTCATTACTGTGTAGCTGCCATTTTTTTGAAGATTTTAGTAACAAGTTTATAGCTCCTACTCAAATAGGTTTGATCCATACAGCAGCATCATGAAAAGCAGCTCCACCATCTGGTGGAACTGGATCAGAACCAATTAAAGTATTAATTCCATTTTTCCCAGTAAATGCTTCATTAGGCCAAATACCTTCAACAATTATTACCCCTTCCTGTAAACCAGAAAACTCTTCAGTATATATAATAACCTCTCCTCTCATATTACCTATTTTCACTAGATTACCATCAGACAAACCTAGTTTTTTTAAGTCTTTAGTATGAATCTTTACTTGAGGTCTAATTTCCTTTTTTATTGAAGATTGCGTTTCTGTAAAAGAACTATTTAAGTAATTATGAGCTGGTGCAGTAACTAACCTAAATGGAAATTGCTCTGTAACATCTTCTATATTGTTCATATGATCAGGAAATAAAGGCATTTTACTATGGTATGAACCAAGTTCACTCCAATCAGGTTTAAAGTGAAATTTTTTATCTTTATGCCCAAAGCCGTCTATGAAATGTGAAGTATTAAAATCTGGTTGAACATCTTTCCAGCCACTTTTTTCAAGTTCCGATAAAGACCCATGATTAGAAGATTGTAAAGTCCAATCTATTATTTCTCTTTCACTCATATTAAATCCTTTGTGATCTGCACCCAGTCTTTTTGACAATAAAGTCAATACCTGATGGTTTGAGCGAGACAAACCAATTGGATCAATTAATTTTGGACCAAAAGTAATGTGTTGGTGCCCACCCGCTATATAAATATCGTCATGTTCTACAAAAGTTGTTGCTGGAAGTATAATATCAGCGTATTTCGCAGTTTCTGTCATAAATTGTTCATGTACACATACAAATAGGTCTTCTCTGGAAAACCCCTTTCTTACCAGTAAACTTTCTGGGGCTACTACAAGAGGATTAGTGTTTTGAATTATCATAGCTCGTACCTTATCTCCTCCCATTAATGCTTCATTATCGCCTATTAAAATACTTCCTATTCTAGATTGATCTAAAACCCTAATTTTGGGATCAATAACATCTAAACCTTCTATAAGCGTACTATCAATGTTATATATATCACTATTCGAATAGAAAGCTCCTCCCCCTTCAACTTTCCATTTGCCGCAAACTGCCGACAAAGAAGCAACAGCATGCATAGCTACTGCACCATTTCGCTGCCTAGTAAAACCAAATCCAATTCTTGAATATACACGTTTAGTTTTTCCGAAAATTAAAGCAAATTCCTCAATTTCTTTAATTGACAACCCAGTGATTCGTGAGGCCCAATTAGGAGTATGTTTTTTTACGTGCTCTTCTAAACCTTCAGGATCATCCGTATATTTTTTCATATAGATTTTATCTGCATATCCATCTCTAAACATAATATGCATAAGAGAACAAGCTAAAGCGCCATCCGTTCCAGGTCTGATAGCATAATGTTTATCCGAAACCTTAGCCGTCCTAGTTTGATACGGATCTACCACTATCAACTTTGCTTTCCTATCTTTACGCGCTTTTTGAATATGTTTCATAACATTAACTTGTGTAGATGCAGGATTACATCCCCACACTACTATAACGTCTGAAAGTGCCATTTCCCTTGGATCCGGTCCACAAATAACACCTACTCCCGCCTTCCACCCACTGGAAGTTATTGTACTACATATAGTAGAATGTTGGCCTGAATATTTCATATTATGTCTTAATCTATTTATACCGTCTCTTTGTACTAAACCCATAGTACCGGCATAAAAATAAGGCCAGATCGATTCGGATCCATATTTTTGATCAGAGGTTATAAATTTTTCAGCAACTATATCTAAAGCCTCTTCCCAATCTATCTTTTTAAAATCTATTGATCCTTTATCTCCAACTCTTTTTAAAGGATTAAGTAATCGATCAGGATGGTGGGTCCTTTCAGAATAGCGAGCTGTCTTCGCACAAATTACTCCGGCCGTATAAGTGTTTTCTGAGGCTCCTTTTACATCATAAATCTGTGTATTATCATGCAATATTTCTAAAGCACATGTACTAGGACAATCATGAGGACAAGCACTAATTGATATTTTTTGTTCCATAATAGGTAATTTATATCCACTTTTTTTAAGTATCCTATTATAAATACTTATATATTTAAATATAAATTTTAACTTAATAACCTACAAGCATCTTTAATTCTGTTACAAGCGTCCTTTAAGATTTCATAAGATGTAGCATAAGAAATTCTAAAAAAACTTTCACTTCCAAATGCACTTCCAGGAATGACTGCGACGCCTTTGTTTTCTAAAAGGTATGATGAAAAGTCTACGGAATTATTAATTACCTTCCCTGAAGGAGTTTTTGCCCCTATAAGCTCTAAGCATGAAGGGAAAACATAAAATGCTCCCGCAGGAAGATTACAATTCAGCCCTTCACATTTGTTTAAATTTGATACGACCATATCTCTTCTAATCTTAAATTGATTATTTCTCTCAATTAAAAAATCATCGCCAGACTCTAACGCTTTCAGAGCTGCAGCTTGGCTAATTGAAGAGGCATTTGATGTGGACTGCGATTGAAGTTTTGCCATAGCCTTGATCATCTCGCTTGGTCCCCCAGCATATCCAATCCGCCAACCCGTCATTGCATAGGCTTTGGAAACCCCATTGACTGTAATCGTTCTATCTTTTAATTCAGGTAGTAATTGAGGAATATTATAAAATTTATTGTCATCATAAATTATCTTCTCATATATATCGTCAGAGATCACTCCAACATGCTCATATTTAACCAGTATTTCTCCTAGTTTAATTAATTCTTCTTCAGAATAAATTGCTCCAGTAGGATTGGAAGGAGAATTTATTATTAACCACTTAGTTTTATCTGAAATTGATTCTTCTAGTTGACTAGGTAGAATTTTAAAACCATTTTCAGCTTTACCTTCAACGATAATAGGTTTTCCACCAGCCAAAACTACCATGTCCGGATAGGATACCCAATAAGGAGAAGGAATTATAACTTCATCATCAATATCCAAGGAAGATAGTAATGCATTAAAAAGAACTTGCTTTCCTCCAACTGAAATAATTATCTCATCAGGACCATATACCAAGTTGTTATCTCTATGAAATTTTTTACTAACAGCGTCTTTAAGCTCTGGAATGCCATCGACTGCTGTGTATTTAGTTTTGCCAAGATTTATTGCTTCTATTGCCGCTTTTTTTATATGATCAGGCGTATCAAAATCTGGTTCTCCTGCACCTAAACTTATAACATTTTTTCCTTCTGCTCTCATTTCAGCTGCTAACTTAGTTACAGCCATTGTAGGAGAAGGTTTTATTAAAGACATGCGTTTTGAAATTTTATTATTCATTCATTTTTCCAAAAATAATTTTTATTTTATCCTATATTTTGTAATTAAAAAAATTAAAATATAGTATAACGCTTTTATTAATGTGTTTTTAATCTTAGTGCTGTTTAATATCAAAGGAAAAAATTTTGAGCAATTTTTTAATTTCAGACAATATAAAAAATTTAGGGACTGAAAATGCCTTTGTTGTATTAGCAAGATCAGCAGAACTTTTGCGACAAGGGCACGATGTAATTAACCTAGGTATTGGTCAACCCGACTTTAACACCGCTGATCATATAGTAGAAGCTGCTATCAAAGCACTTAAAGATGGGCATCACGGATACACTCCTGGAAATGGTATTTTAGAATTAAGAGAAGCTGTCGCCGAAAATATACTTAACAGACATAATGTAGATATTTCTCCAGAGCAAGTCGTAATTGTCCCGGGAGGGAAAGTCACCATGTGGCATTGCATATTAATGTTTGGAGGAATTGGAAAAGAAATATTATATCCAAACCCTGGTTTTCCAATATATGAAAGTGCTATAAATTTTTCTGGTGCCAAAGCTATTCCCATTCCTTTAATAGAAAAAAGAGGTTTTTCATTTGATCCAGAAGAATTATTTGAGTTAATCAATGAAAATACAAGCTTGTTAATAATTAATTCACCTGCAAATCCTACTGGCGGATTAATTGGTAAAAACACTATTGAGAAACTAGTTGAAAAACTCGAGAAATTCCCCAACTTATGTATCTTATCTGATGAAATTTACTCTCAAATTCTATATGATAAAAAATTTTATTCTATGCTCAACTTTGAATCCATTAGAAATAGATTAATAATTCTTGATGGCTGGTCAAAAACATATGCGATGACGGGATGGAGAATTGGATACGGAATTTGGCCTCAGAATATAGTTGATAAAGCTATTAGATTAAATGTTAATTCAGTTTCTTGTACTAACGCGCCTACACAATATGCAGCAATTGCTGCTTTAAAAGGTCCACAAAATAAAGTTGATAATATGGTTCAAGAATTTGATACCAGAAGGGATCTAATCGTTAAAAATACCAACTCAATTCCTGGTTTTTCATGTCTCAAACCTGAAGGAGCATTTTATGTTATGCCAAATATTACTAAGACAGGTTTAAATTCTAAAGAAATAGAGCAAATTTTATTAGAGGAACTGAAAGTTGCTTCAGTAGCAGGTACTAGTTTTGGTTCTTATGGAGAGGGATATATAAGATTATCTTACGCAAATTCTCAAAAAAATATAGTAAAAGCTTTAGAACGGATTCATAAATATGCTGTTGAAAAAAACTGGGGATAATTTTAAATTATATTTAGGCAGTAGATAACAATGAAACCATCTAATAAACTTAAGGTTACTTCAGATTATAACCCTTCAGGAGATCAACCCCAAGCAATTGAAGCAATTTACAATGGACTTAAAAATAATTCACTCAACCAGGTCCTTATGGGAGTGACTGGTTCAGGCAAAACTTATACCATGGCTAAAACTATTGAATTAACCCAAAGACCAGCGCTAATTTTAGCACCCAATAAAACACTGGCTGCTCAATTATATGGAGAAATGAAGGTGCTTTTTCCAAAAAATGCTGTAGAGTACTTTGTTTCCTATTATGATTACTATCAGCCTGAAGCATATGTTCCAAGAACAGATACTTTTATAGAAAAAGATGCATCTATAAATGAACAGATAGATCGTTTAAGGCACTCAACCACTAGATCATTATTTGAAAGAAATGATGTAATAATAGTTGCCAGCGTCTCCTGTATATATGGTATTGGACCAGTAGAAACTTATTCTAAAATGATCCTTGAAATTAGTTGTGGTGAAGAGTTAGAAAGATCTTTTATAATAAGACAATTAGTAGAACTACATTATAAAAGAAATGAGCATAATTTTTTCAGAGGAAATTTTCGTGTAATTGGAGATGTCATTGAAGTATTTCCATCACATTTTGATGATAAAGCATGGAGAATAGAACTTTTTGGTGATCAAGTAGAATTTATAACCGAATTTGACCCATTAACTGGAAAGAAATTAAGGACATTAGATCAAATAAAAATATATTCTAATAATCACTACATTACAACTAGACCAACGCTACAAGAAGCTATTAAAAAAATTAAAATAGACTTAGAAATTAGAATAAAACAATTTAAAGAAGAAAAAAAATTATTAGAGGCTCAAAGAATAGAGGAAAGAACTAATTTTGATATAGAAATGATGGAGATATCTGGTACTTGCGCAGGAATCGAAAATTATTCAGTTTACTTAACTGGCAGGAATCCTGGTGATCCTCCTCCTACCTTGTTTGAATACTTACCTGATAATGCAATTCTTTTTGTTGATGAAAGCCATGTGACTATTCCTCAAATAAACGGAATGTTTAAAGGTGATTATAGTAGAAAGTCTAATTTAGCTAATTTTGGATTTAGATTACCGACATGCATAGATAATAGACCCCTCAAATTTTTAGAATGGGATCAAATGAGACCCAATACTATTTTTGTATCAGCAACCCCCGGTCCCTGGGAAATGAAACAAACTGGTGGACATTTTATAGAGCAAATAATTAGGCCCACAGGACTAGTAGATCCATTATGTGAAATTAAACCTGCAAAAAATCAAATAGACGATCTGATAGAGGAATGTAGAAAAACCATTTCTTTAGGATATAGATGTTTAATTACTGTTCTTACCAAACGCATGGCAGAAGATCTTACGGAGTATATGACTGATTTAGGCCTAAAAGTACAATATATGCACTCCGATATTGAAACATTAGAAAGAATAGAAATCATACAAAATCTTAGGAGGGGAAACTCTGATATACTAGTAGGAATAAACCTGCTTAGGGAAGGACTAGATATTCCCGAATGTGCCTTAGTTGCAATATGTGATGGAGACAAAGAAGGTTTTTTAAGATCTCATACTTCCCTCATACAAACAATAGGACGTGCTGCTAGAAATATTAATGGGAAAGTAGTCATTTATGCTGATCGGATCACCAAATCCATAACTTCAGCTTTAGATGAGACTGAAAGAAGAAGAACTAAACAAATAGAATGGAATAAAAAAAATAGAATAGTTCCTAAATCAATAACCAAAAAAATTACTACTATAGTAGAGTATCAAAAAAATATTATTAAAAAAGAAAGAAACTTATACTCAAATATTAGTTCCTCTAAACATAATTCTGTTCAATATATTAAAGTTTTGAAAAAAGAAATGCTAAAAGCTGCTTCGGAATTAAAATTTGAAGAGGCTGCAAATTTAAGAGATAAAATTAAGTCAATTGAAAATAAAGAACTAGAAATATATAGTGAGACATAATAGATTTATATTGAATCTTAAACTTATTACAAGAAACATAGTAAATATATACGATGAGTAAATTTTTAAAAAATGCTCTTATTACAGGTGCAGGAAAAAGAATAGGATCAGAAATTGCTGATTCCTTGTCCTCAGAAGGTTGGAATTTAGTTTTACACTATAACACATCGAAAAATGCTGCATATAAATTAGCAGAAAAATTGAACAAAACCTACGGCAATAAAGTAATCTGCCTAAAAGCTAATTTAGAAGAATACAGTCAGTTTGAAAAAATATTTTCCAAAATAGATAAAAAACTCGGAACCCTATCATGCCTAATCAATAATGCAGCAGTATTTCATTATGATTCCTTGAAATCCACGAACCTAAAAAAATGGAATATGAACATTAATACAAACATAAGAGCACCATTATTTCTCAGCCAATATTTTGCGAAAAAATTACCGTCAAATAAAAACGGAAACATAATTAATATTATAGACCAAAGAGTACTTAATTTAACCCCACATTTTCTCACCTATACCATATCTAAATCTGCTTTATGGACTCTTACACAAACATTAGCTTTAGCTTTGGCTCCTAACATTAGGGTAAATGCAATTGGTCCTGGCCCGACTATAAAGAGTAAGAGGCAAACTAATAAAAAATTTGCTGAACAATGCGAAAAAATGCCTTTAATGCGGGGAGCAGATGCTAAAGAGATTGGAAATCTAGTTAAAACAATATTAAATACACCTTCCATGACTGGACAAATTATAGCACTTGACGGGGGGCAACATTTAGGCTGGGCCCAATCTCAACATAATAGTTTTCATGAAGATTAGAAAAGATTTTAATGATGAAATACTGGGTATATGTACATAACTTTGAAACTAAGTGTAGTTTAGGTATTTATCCTAAAGAAAAAAAAACGCCTCAAAGAGTTAGAATAAATGTTTCCTTAGAAGTTGTAGCTACAAAACATGAAGATTCAATATATAAGGTTTTGTCATACGAAGATATAATAAAAATTATAGAGATTGTTACCAGCAAAAAACATAGATATTTAGCTGAAACAGTAGCTGAAAATATAGCTGATAGTTGTCTTAAATTAAAAAATACTATATCAGTTAGCGTAGATCTTAAAAAACCAGATATTATAAAAGGTGGTGCGAGTGTTGGTGTAAAAATCCATAAAGTAAACAAAAATAAAAAGTAAAAAAAACTATTATTTCAATTGCTTAAATGGAGTTTCTTTCTTTCTTTTTCAACATACAAGAATTTCATAATTTTTAAATTTCTCTTGACAAAGATTTTCTCAATTTGTAATAAAATTTAATATTCTTACAACATGAAAAGCTAGACTTAGAGCCACTTTCAGAAAAATGATTAAAAAATAGGCATTATGTGCACATCCCTTTATAGACAAGGATTGGAATTATTGTTTATATATATTATCCACCTGGTTATCCACAGATTCGGTGGATAGGATTTTTATCCCCTTAAAACTCAATATTTTTGACTATAAATATTTTTAGAATATAGAATATATTTAACAATAAACCTAATATAGACTGAATTTTAAACATGAAAAAAAATAATTTATCTTATTACCAAATGAAAATGCCTGTTCATGGTCCAGTAATAATAAAAAAAATCATTTCAAATGTTACTAATAAACCTGGTGTCTACTATATGAAGGATAAAAAAGGTAAAATATTATACATAGGCAAAGCAAAAAATTTAAATAAACGACTTAGAAGTTACTCTAATACGGATAAATTGTCTGCAAGAATAAAAAAAATGATATCACAAACATTCACAATTGATTATACGGTAACAGATCATGAGGCATCGGCATTATTGCTTGAGGCAAACATGATAAAAAGCAAAAAACCAAAATTTAATATATTACTTCGTGATGACAAAACTTATCCTGACATACTGATAAGAAATGATCATGAATGGCCGCAAATTATTAAATCTAGAGGTCAAAAAGGAAAAAATGGTGATTATTTTGGACCGTTTGCCTCTGCAGGAGCCGTTAATCAAACACTAAATGCCATGCAACGAATTTTTCCCCTAAGAACTTGTAATGATTATGAATTTAAAAGTAGAACGAGGCCTTGCATACAATATCAAATAAAACGCTGCACAGCTCCATGCGTAAAACTAATTAGTAAAAGCAACTATAAAGATATAGTAGAAGAAGCAAAATCTTTTTTATTAGGAAAAAATAAAAATTTACAGTCTAAATTAGAAAAAAAAATGGAATTTGCTTCTAAAAAGTTAAATTATGAGGAAGCTGCCATTAATAGGGATAGAATCAGAGCATTAAATTTAATTCAAAGTGCAGAAGGAGCAGATTTAAGACACCTCAAAGATGCTGATATATTTGCTATTTCTTCTGGAAAAAACTCTGAAATAGATGAATCACATGCAAAAAATAACAGCATTTTTGCAATTCAAGTTTTTTTCTTCAGGTCAGGTAAGAATTTTGGAAACAAAACTCATTTTGTTAAATACCATGATAATATTAGTCTAAACGAAGTTTTAGAAAGCTTTATTCCTCAGTTTTACGACATGCAGATACCCCCACCGAAAATTCTTGTTAGTCATTTACCTATTGGGAAAGATTTAATGGAGACAGCATTTTTGATTAAGCATAAAAAACGAATAAAAATTATTAAACCCAATAGAGGCGAAAGTAAAAAAGCTATACTCTTGGGAATAAATAATGCAGAACAAGCGATTGCTAGAAAAATGTCTGAATATGATTCACAAAAAGTACTCATGAAAAAATTAAGTAAAAAATTATTTTTAAAAAATATACCAAAAAGAATAGAAGTATATGACAACTCTCATTTTGGAGGATCTAATATGGTAGGAGCAATGATAGTATGCTCAGACCAAGGATTTGAAAAAAATCAGTATCGCAAGTTTAATATAAAAAACATAGACCCAGGTATGAAAGCAGGAGATGATTATAAGATGATAGGTCAGGTAATAGAGAGGAGATTTACGAATCTATTAAATAAAAATGATGACAGTTTTTATAAAAAACCTGACTTAATTATTGTAGATGGAGGAATAGGACAATGTAATGCAACACATGCAGTATTAAAAAAGCTATCTATCAAAAATGTGAATGTGGTAGGAATTGCCAAAGGTAAAAACAGAAAATCTGGCAATGAAAAGATATATTTTCCAAGTGAAAAAAACTATAAACCATTGATTCTCTCTACAACAGATCCAACGTTATATTTTATGCAAAGATTAAGAGATGAGGCACATCGCTTTGCTATTTCAGCACAAAGAACTAAAAACAAAAAATATTTAATACATTCTTCTTTAGATGAGATATATGGAATAGGACCTAAAAAACGCAAAGCTTTAATTTTACGTTTTGGCTCTACTAAAATGATTTCACAAGCTAATATAGATGAATTAAGTAAGACTCCAGGAATTAAGAAAGCTTTAGCTAAAGAAATATTTGATTTTTTTAACGATTAAAGAATTTGCATTTTAAAATTCTAGATTGAACTGACATTTCTAAATCTGTAAAGTATTTTCATGATTAAATTAAAAGCAATACCTAATATACTTACTATATCAAGAATATTAGCTTGTCCTATTTGGTTTATGTTTGTTTTTTATGATTATCATATAATTGCTTTCAGTTTAATTTTATTTGCCGTCTTTACAGATTATCTTGATGGCTTTCTTGCTCGGAAACTTGATAGTTTAACATCTACAGGAAAAATACTTGATCCTATAGCCGATAAAATTTTTATGACTACTGTACTAGTCACGTTTGTTGCAGATTATAGAGCTAGTTCAGCCTTAGTAATAATTTTAATATCAAGAGAAATAGTTATTTCAGGTTTAAGAGAAATATTATCTGAAAAAGGAAAATCATCTATTTTAAACGTTAGTTTTTTGTCTAAAATTAAAACCGCTTGTCAGTTTATATCAATAGTCCTACTTTCTCTAATTCCAATTTTTAAGGAACATGCTAAAGGTATAGAATATGTAGGTTCACTATTTTTACTACTTTCTACAATTTTAGCTATTTATACAGGTTATAAATATGTTATTCTTACCATTGAAAACAAAAGTTTATGAGTAAAAATTAGAATGAGTAAGTTAGATGAATATTAAATACTTTTCCTGGGTTAGAGATCAAATTGGCTTGGATGAAGAACAAATAGAATTGGATCCAAAGGTCAATTCAGTAGAAAAATTAGTATCTCACTTAATTAAAAATAGTGAAGATCACTCTAAAGCATTAGCAGATATCTCGTTAATTAGATGTGCAGTAAATATGGAAGTTGTTAATTTAAACCACAAAATTAAAAACGAAGATGAAATCGCTTTCTTTCCTCCTATGACTGGCGGATAAAATGATAAAGGTTCAAAAAGAAGATTTTGATGTCAATAAAGAATTAAAAAAACTATCTGAAAATAAAAATGTAGGAGGAATTTCTTTTTTCATAGGACTCGTAAGAGAAGATTTAAGTAAAGATAAATGCCATTCAATGACATTACAACACTATCCAGAGATGACAGAAAAAATGCTTGATAAAATTGAAATTGAAGCCAACAAAAGATGGAATCTAATTGGTAGTATTATAATCCATAGGTATGGAAAATTATATCCAGGCGATCAGATAGTTTTAGTGGGAACTAGTTCAGAACATAGAAAAGATGCAATTAACTCTTGTGAGTTTTTAATAGATTGGCTTAAAACAAAGGCTCCTTTTTGGAAATTGGAAGAAAGAGAATCTGGTAAAAAATGGGTAGAAGAAAATTTTAAAGATTCAGAAACAGTAAAAAATTGGAAATAACAAATTATTCTAATGTAAGCTTGGTATATTCTTCTATCATTTTTTTACAAATCTTACTCGGCTTAAAACTATATTCTCCAATTTGACTAACGGGGGTAACCTCTGCGGCAGTTCCTGTTACAAACACTTCATCAGCTTTAGACAATTCATCAAGTTTTATATGTCTTTCAATAACCGGTATGCCTTCCTTTCTAGCAATCTTAATAACTTCTTGTCTCGTAATACCATTTAGAAAACAATCTGGAGTAGGAGTATGAATTTCATCATTAATAACCATAAAAATATTTGCACTAGTAGTCTCAGCTATATATCCTCTGTGATCCAACATTAGAGCATCCTGGCAACCGTTTTCCTCTGCAACATGCTTAGCTAAAGTACATATCATATATAATCCCGCTGCCTTAGTGTTAACAGGCGCTGTATCGGGGGAGGGCCTGCGCCATTTTGACAATTCAAGTTTGATACCTTTAAGTTTAGATTCTGGAGAATAATAACTAGGCCATTCCCAAGCAGCCACAGCTAAATGTATCTTATTTCTCTGAGCACTAATGCCCATCATCTCGCTTCCTCTCCAAGAGACTGGTCTGATGTAACCATCTTTAATTTTATTAGCACTTAATACTAATTTTCTTACTTTACATATTTCATCTATAGAATAAGGTATTTTAAAACCTAGAGTATTTGCAGAATAAAGTAATCTTTTTGTGTGCTCAATTTCTCTAAATATTTTTCCGCCATAACATCTTTCTCCCTCAAAAACTGAAGAAGCATAGTGTAGCCCATGAGTTAATACATGAACAGTCGCATCTATCCATTTTATTAATTTTCCATCAAGCCAAATAAAACCATCATTTTT
>PTKJ01000032.1 GCA_002937675.1 Alphaproteobacteria bacterium MarineAlpha9_Bin1
CATATTATAAATGTACTTTTATTTTTAAAATTATAATATTAAAGTATTTTAAAAAATTTATATAGTCCAATGTCAAGCTTTACAATATGGTCCCATGATTATGAACTATGATAAGTATTTTCAAAATGCGTTGGAAGTCCTTAGAAAAGAAGGGCGATATAGGGTATTTAATGATATCGAAAGAATATCAGGAAAATTCCCAAATGCTATTTATTTTTCAGGAAAAAAAGAAAAAAAAGTCGTGGTTTGGTGCTCAAATGATTATTTAGGTATGGGTCAAAATAAAAATGTAATTGAAGCCATGCATCAAGCCATAGATAAAGCGGGAGCAGGATCAGGTGGAACTAGAAATATTTCTGGCACAACACATTATCATGTTTTACTAGAAAAAGAGTTAGCAGATCTTCATCAAAAAGAAGCAGCACTTCTATTTACTTCTGGGTATATATCTAATGAAGCTTCTTTAAGTACCTTGGTCTCGATTATGCCCAATTGTATGATATTTTCTGATGAATTAAACCATGCTTCAATGATTCAAGGAATGCAAAATAGTAATGCAGAAAAAAGAATCTTTAAACACAATGATCCTGAACATTTAAGTGCTTTGTTAAAAGAATCAGATTCAAATAGGCCAAAACTTATAGCATTTGAGTCAGTTTATTCTATGGATGGGGATATAGCTCCTATTAAAGAAATATGTGCTGTAGCAAAAGAAAATAATGCTCTTACCTATCTTGATGAAGTACATGCGGTAGGAATGTATGGGCCAAGAGGAGGAGGGATTGCTGAACGCGAAGAACTAATGGATCATCTGGATATAATTGAAGGAACTTTAGCTAAGGCATATGGAACCATGGGAGGGTATATAGCTGCTAGCAAGAACATCATTGATACTGTTAGATCTTTTGCTTCTAGTTTTATATTTACTACATCTATTCCACCAGCAATAGCCGCAGGAGCACTGGCTTCAGTGAAACATTTAAAAGAATCAAATGTAGAAAGAATAATTCATCAAGAGAGAGCAAAAACATTAAAAACTAAACTTAGGCAGACTGGTATAATAGTAATGCCATCAGAAAGTCATATAGTTCCAGTTTTAGTTGGAAATCCTGTTTTATGTAAGAAAGCATCTGATATGCTTTTGTCAGAATTTTCTATATATGTACAACCAATAAATTATCCTACTGTTCCTAAAGGCAAGGAGAGGCTTAGGATTACTCCTACACCTTTACATGATGATTTAATGATGGATAATTTAGTAAATTCTTTTAAGGAAGTTTGGAAACGTTTAAAAATTTCTAATATTTAATATTTATATTGTATTATTTCTTTAATAATTATGTTGTGCTTTGTTTGCGATAGTAGTTAAATCTATCCAATTAAATATAACATCGGGGAGGTATAAAATGTCTAAGTTAGTGAATGCTGTAGTCGTCGTCTCATCTTTATTTTTTTCAAATCTTGCTCGAGCCAATGAAGGAATAGATGCTACTATTAATTCAGTTCTTTCTCCTATTTCTGATATCGTAGCAGGGACAGTGTTTTACTCATTTAGTATAGCAGGAGCTGATATAAAGATAATAGTTTTATGGCTTATAGCTGGAGCAGTATTTTGTACTTTTTATTTCAATTTTATTAATCTTACTTTTTTTAAACATGCTTTGGATTTAGTAAGAGGTAAATATGATAATCCTGATGATACAGGAGAGGTTACGCATTTTCAGGCTCTAGCTACGGCAATATCAGGTACTGTTGGATTAGGAAATATAGCCGGAGTTGCAGTTGCCGTGACTATTGGTGGTCCAGGTGCAACTTTTTGGATGATACTAGCTGGATTCTTAGGAATGTCTCTTAAGTTTTGTGAATGTACATTGGGTGTCAAATATCGTCAGATCAATTCTGATGGTTCAGTTTCCGGAGGACCTATGTACTATCTTTCTAAAGGCCTAGAGGAAAAAGGTATGGCATTCTTTGGAAAAGTTTTAGCTATATTCTTTTCTATATGCTGTATAGGAGGCTCAATTGGTGGAGGTAATATGTTCCAGGCCAATCAATCTTTTCAGCAATTTGTTTCAGTTACAGGAGGGGAAAATTCTTTTTGGGCTGATAAAGGTTGGCTATTTGGATTAATTTTGGCTGTAATTCTTGGTACTGTTATTATAGGGGGAATTAAGTCTATTGCAAAAGTGACCTCTAGATTAGTACCTTTTATGGCAATAATTTATCTTGTTGCAGGTCTGGTTATTATATTATTTCACGTAACTGATATTCCTGATGCAATAATTAGAATTATTTCTGAAGCTTTTGCTCCATCAGCCGTGACCGGTGGTGCTTTGGGGGCACTAATTATTGGTTTTCAAAGAGCAGCATTCTCTAATGAGGCTGGTTTAGGGTCAGCTCCTATTGCCCATTCTGCAGTAAAGAGTAATATTCCGGTTACGCAAGGACTAGTTTCTTTATTAGAACCATTTATTGATACAATAATTATCTGTACTGTAACTGCTTTGGTAATAGTTGTATCTGGTGCATATGATGAACAGAGTATAAGTGGAGCAACTGGAATTGCTTTAACTTCTGTGGCATTTGAGAAGACTATTCCGTGGTTTCCTTATGTATTAGCTTTGGCAGCCATCTTGTTTGCTTTTTCCACAATGATTGCTTGGTCTTATTACGGATTAAAATCTTGGACATATTTGTTTGGAAAGTCTTCTTTATCTGAGAATATATTTAAGATAATTTTTTGTAGTTTTGTTATCATCGGATCAATGATGAGTTTGGGGCCCGTATTAGATTTATCGGATTCAATGATATTTTTAATGGCCATTGCTAATATTGTTGGTATATATATATTGGCAGGAGTTGTGAAAAAAGAGATTGATGACTACAAGTCACTTTTATCTAGTGGTAAAATAAAAAAAGCAGATTAAAATTAAATTATAGATCTTTGCTTTAAAAACTTTAATTTTTTTGTATTTAATTTATATATGTGATTGAAATGAGTAACTGAAAGGTTTTTGTTAATGCTTAATTACACGTCGCGAAAAATTGGATTAGCAGCCGATCATGCGGGTTATGAATTAAAAGAAAAAATAAAAGATTTTTTAGTTAAGCAAAAAGCTAATGTAAGAGATTTAGGTACTGATTCAGAAAATTCAGTTGATTATCCAGACTATGGAAAATTACTTGGCGAAGAAATAGAATCTAGAAGATTGGACCTCGGAATAGCAATATGTGGAAGTGGTATAGGCATGAGTATAGCTGCAAATAGAATTAATGGTGTAAGAGCTGCTTTATGTAGTAACGTCGAGATGGTCAAGCTAGCTAGAAATCATAATGACGCAAATATTTTAGCCTTAGGAGCGAGGTCAATGTCAGTAGAAGAGGCCATAGATTGTTTAAAAGTATTTTTATTAGAGGAATTTAATGGTGGAAGACATATAATTAGAGTAGAAAAACTAGGTTAAAATATATTTTTGAGGTTTATTGAGATATGAGTGCAATAGAAGAGACTGTTCAGACATATAATAAAATTAAAAATAAGCTAGATAATTCCGATTATGATGATAAAGAATTGATCGAGGTGATGCAGCTAGAACTTGATAGACAAAAAAACTCTATAGAATTAATTGCTTCTGAAAATTTTGTAAGCACTAATGTTCTTAAGGCACAAGGATCAGTTCTAACAAACAAATATGCTGAGGGATATCCTGGAAAAAGATACTACGGAGGGTGTGACTTTGTAGATGTGGCTGAAAAAATCGCTATTGAGCGAGCTTGTAAATTATTTTCATGTAAATGGGCAAATGTACAGCCTCATTCTGGATCTCAAGCTAATCAGGCGGTTTATATGGCTTTGATCAACCCGGGAGATAAGATATTAGGCATGTCTCTTTCCGCT
Organism: Alphaproteobacteria bacterium MarineAlpha9_Bin1; assembly: GCA_002937675.1. GTDB lineage: Bacteria > Pseudomonadota > Alphaproteobacteria > TMED109 > TMED109 > MarineAlpha9-Bin2. The sequence goes on from PTKJ01000032.1 coordinate 3,899, forward strand.
GGAGGTCATTTAACTCACGGTGCAATTCCTAATCAATCAGGAAAATGGTTTGAAGCGATACATTACGGAGTTAAAAAAGAAGATGGCTTAATTGATTATGATGAAATGGAGAAAATTGCCTTTCAACATAAACCAAAGTTGATTATCGCTGGAGCATCAGCCTACTCTCGTCAAATAGACTTTGAGCGTTTCAGAGATGTAGCAAATAATGTGGGGGCATATTTTATGGCAGATATTGCTCATTATGCCGGACTGATTGTAACTGGCAAATATCCAAGTCCAATAGGATTTGCCCATGCAGTTACTACTACTACTCATAAAACTCTTAGAGGTCCTAGAGGGGGCATGATTCTCTCGGACGATGAAAAAATTGGAAAATTAATTGATAAAGCTTTGTTTCCTGGTCTTCAAGGGGGACCATTGATGCATATAATAGCTGCAAAAGCAGTAGCTTTTGGCGAAGCTTTAAAACCTGAGTTTAAAAATTATACAAGTCAAATAATTATAAATGCTAAAGTATTATGTGCAATATTAGCTAGTAGGGGGATAAAAATAGTCTCTGGTGGAACAGATAGTCATGTTATTCTGTGTGATCTTAGAAATCTAGGCATCACTGGAAAACAAGCAGAAATTACTTTAAATAAAGCTGGTATTACATGTAATAAAAATGCAATACCCTTTGATCCTCAAAAGCCTTTTGTAACCTCAGGTATTAGATTGGGTACTCCAGCAGTGACTTCTAGGGGTTTTAAGGAAAAGGAAATGAAAAAAGTGGGGGAACTAATTTCAAAGGTGTTAAAAGGGGTTGCTAAAAATGGTGAAGATAACAGCATTGTTGAAAATGAGGTAAGAAAAGAGGCTAAAATTTTATGTTCTGATTTTCCTCTTTATCCAAAATTAAATTACAATGGCCAATAGGAGAGAAAAATGCGGTGTCCATTTTGTAGTTATGTAGATACTCAAGTTAAAGATTCTCGTCCAACTGAAGATAATGCCGTCATTAGAAGAAGGAGATCATGTACCCAATGTGGTGCAAGATTTACAACTTTTGAAAGGGTACAGCTTAGAGATCTAACGGTTATTAAGAGAGATGGTAAGAGAGTAGTATTTGATAGAGATAAATTAACTCGTTCAATTATGACGGCTTTTAGAAAAAGATCTATGGACCCAGAAAGGATTGAAAGGATGATCACAGGAGTAGTTCGACGTCTAGAAAGCTTAGGAGAGAATGAAATAGATAGTGTTTCCATCGGTGAAATGGTAATGGGTGCTCTATCTGAGGTAGACCAAGTTGCATATGTCAGATTTGCAAGTGTATATAGAAATTTTACAGAAGCCAAAGATTTTGAAGAATTTATAATAGACCTCAAAAAAGATTATAATAATTGATTTGGCGGAGATAATTTATGCAAATGCTGGCTGCTATGAGAAGTGCTTTGTCTTTAGCTCAACATGGAATAGGAATATGTGGTCACAATCCTAGTGTAGGATGTGTAATTCTAAATTCTGATATGCAACTAGTTTCTTCTGCAAGGACGGGATATAATGGAAGACCACATGCAGAGCAAATAGCACTAAAAAACTGTTCATCTACTATTAATGGAGGAACAGCTTTTGTCACTTTAGAGCCATGTGCACATAATTATAAAACAACATCTTGCGCTTCGTTAATAGTGAATTCCGGAATAAAAAAAGTATATATAGCTTGTTTGGACCCCGATAAGAGAACTTCTGGAAAAGGAATATCAATTCTTAAAAAAGGGGGACTGGAGGTTTTTTTAGGAATGTATGAAAGTACTGCTAAAGATTTAAACCGTGGTTTTTTTTCTAGAATCATAAGGGAAAGACCTCAAGTAGCTTTGAAAGTAGCTTCTAGCTTAGATGGAAAAATTGCAAATCCTAATGGAAATAGTAAATGGATAACAGGTGAATTAGCGAGAAGGCACGGTCATATGCAAAGAGCAACTCATGATGCAGTTCTTGTAGGAATTAATACTGTATTAAAGGATAATCCAACTCTAACTTGTAGGATAGAAGGGTTAGAAAAACAATCCCCTATTAGAATAATTGTTGATAGTGCGCTATCTATTCCACTTGCATGTAATCTTATCAAGACCTTAGATAAAACCCCTGTTTATATATGGACTTCAAAAAAATCTGATGAAAACAAAAAAGATCAGCTAAATAAATTAGGAGTAAATATTATTGAATTAACTCAAGATAAAGCACAAAAATTAGTATTGTTGGAAGGTTTACATATTTTGGCAAACATTGGAATTAATAACTTGCTTGTAGAAGGAGGTGGAAAGGTTGCAGCTAGTTTGCTCTCTAAAGATTTAATTGATAAATTATTTTTATATAGATCTGGAGTTTTCTTAGGTGGAGATTCTATCTCTTCCGTTTCTAAGTTAGATATACAAAAAATTTCTCTAGAAAAAAAATTTTTAAGATTTAGTTCTAGAGAATTAGAAGATGATATATTTGAAGAGTGGAAAAATGTAGATTTAGATAAGTTTTTCTAATCTACAAAGGGGAATTTAATGTTTACTGGTATCATTTCAGATGTAGGTTTTATAAAAAGTCTTAAAAAAGGAAAAGGTGATCTGGGTCTTACAATTCAAACAAAATTACCATTAGATAATGTAAGTATTGGAGATTCCGTGAGTTGTAGTGGCATTTGTTTAACAGTGGTTAACAAATCTAGTGCACAGATAGAAGTAGAAATTTCAAAAGAAACGTTATCAGTTTCTACATCAAAATACTGGGATATCTCTTCTAAATTAAATTTGGAACTTTCCTCTGTTTTAGGGTCAAGTATGGGAGGACATATAGTTACAGGACATGTTGATGGAATTGCAATATTATTGGAGAGAAAAAATATAGCTGGTTCAATTAAAATGACTTTTTCAATTCCTACGGGTTTAAAAAAATATATAGCTAAAAAAGGTTCTATAGCTGTAGATGGGATATCTCTGACTGTAAATGAGGTTTATTCTGCTAGCTTTGAGGTTAATATTATATCACATACCAGTAATAGTACAACTTTAAGTAGTATTGAGATAGGTAATAAAGTTAATATTGAGATTGATATAATTGCTCGATATGCAATAAATGCAATACAAAATTACGTAAAGAGTGAGTAGATGGCAGAATTAAAAACAAAAAACCAAAATGAATTTTCTACCATTGAAGAGCTTGTCCTTGAGGCTAGAAATGGTAGAATGCTTGTTTTAGTTGATAATAAGGATAGGGAGAACGAGGGGGATTTAATTATACCAGCTCAGATGGTTACACCTGATTCAATAAATTTTATGGCTAAATATGGTAGAGGTTTAATTTGCTTATCTTTAAGTAGCGGAAGAATTGATGAATTAGGATTATCTGCTATGGAAAGAAGAAACCCAGGTAAACTTGATACTGCTTTTACTGAATCGATAGAAGCAAGAAGAGATGTTACTACTGGAATTTCAGCGGCTGATAGAGCCAAGACCATTCAAATTGCTATAGATAAAAACTCATCTTCTAATGATATACGTACTCCTGGACATGTTTTTCCTCTGCGTGCAAGAGATGGTGGCGTATTAGTAAGGGCGGGGCATACTGAAGCTGCTGTAGATATTGCTAGGCTAGCTGACTTAAATCCTTCAGCTGTTATTTGTGAAATAATGAAAGATGATGGATCTATGGCTAGATTAGATGATCTTTTGCCTTTCTGTAAAAAACATGAATTGAAAATTGGCTCTATAGCAGATTTAATAAGGTATAGAGTTAATAATGATCCAATTATAAAAAGAAAGAACGAAAACATTCTCAATACCAGAGAGACAGGAAAATGGAATATTTTTTCTTATGTGAATAATGTAGTATCTGACAGTCAAGAATATTTGGCTTTAACAAAAGGAAATATAAGAAAAGCAAGTCCTGTTTTAGTAAGAGTACATGTTTCAAATTTAATTACTGACTCGTTCGATGGCGTCATTGGTGAAAGAAATGATGCTGGTTATATATCTTTGCGACAATCTATGCATGAAATTAATAAGCATGGGACAGGATTAATAGTCATAATTAATCATAAAGATTCAGATGAGGTATTATCAAAGTATATAGGTGGCAGGCAAACTTGGAATGATGAAGATAAAATAAGAGAACATGGAATTGGTGCACAAATTATAAGAGATCAAGGTATTAGAGAGATGATTTTACTTAGTAGAACGAAAAGGGCAGTAGTTGGGTTAGAAGGTTTCGACTTAAAGATAATTGAACAAAAAACACCTGAAGGATTGAAATGAAAAAAGATATTTTGATAGTAAAAGCCATTTTTTATGAATCTATTGCACGTCAGATGGAAATATCTGCAGCGGAAATCCTTAAACAAAAGGGTTATGAATATGTTTCTATAATCGTTCCAGGATCATTTGAAGTTCCGGCCGTAATATCTAAATTTTCAAAAAAATACTCAGGCTTTCTTGCTTTAGGTTGTGTTATTAGAGGAGAAACAACCCATTACGATTATATTTGTAGCGAAACAGCTAGATCTCTTATGGATTTATCACTTCAAGGTTTAGCAATAGGATATGGAATTCTAACCTGCGAAAATAAAGAACAGGCTGAAAAAAGAACAGAGGATAAAGGCCGTAATGCAGCTTTAGCATGTATCAGAATGATTGAAATTTTTAATGCCTAAAAATAAATCTTGGTCAAGATTTATAGCAGTGCAAGTCCTTTTTCAGATGGATTTTAATGAAAGAATGGACCTGGAGGTTTCATATATTTTTGATGAAAAAAAAATTAACTCAATTATTAAAAATATGCATCATATAAATAAGAATTTAGTTGAATTTAAAGATTTAGAGTATTCTGTAAACTCAAAATGGCTCATTTCTCTCTTAAAAGAAGTTATTTTGAATAAACAAGATATAGATAAAAATTTATCAGAGAAGTTTGATAAAAATTGGTCATTAAAAAGGATGGATAGTACTTTATTAAGCATACTGAGATGCGGGTATGCTGAATTTTTAATCTTTGATAATACGCCAGTAAAAGTAATTATAAATGAATATACTAATATAGCTTCTACTTTTTTTAATGAGAAAGAGGTTGATTTTGTTAATGGAATTTTAGATTCTCTTGCTCAAAAATTTCGTTCTAATGAACTCAATAAATAATATAATGTCTTCCGAAACAAATAAAAAGAATGAATTTGATTTTATTCAAGAACAGTTAAGACCTTTAACTTATGGAAAAAAAGAAGCAAGAAACTTAATTGATGATTGTGCTTTTTTTAATAATGTTAAAGGTTTAACTATTAGCGTTGATTCTTCAATAGAAGGAGTGCATGTTCCAACAGGTACTGCAATAGAAATCCAGTCTAAAAGATCTGTATTAAGAGCTTTATCTGACTTGGCAGCATTTGGTGCAAAACCCCTATGTGTATTTATAGCCATTAATCTACCTAAAGGTATTAAGCATCAGTTTTTGGAAAAAATTTCGTTAGGTTTAGAAATAGTATTGAGTGAATATAATATATTTCTTGCTGGGGGGGATATTTCCTCATATGAGGGGCCTGTTAGTTTTTCTGTAACAGTTGTAGGAGAAAAGGCTGGTAAGATTTCTGGTAGAAGTGGAGCTAAAAAAGGAGATCTTGTCGTAATGACAGGAAATCTTGGAGATGCTTATATGGGAAGAATGTTAATTCAAAATAATAATTATAATATTGATAAAAAGGAAACAAAAGATTTAATAAATAAATTTTATAATCCTTTGCCAAGAATAAATTTAGGAATGAAAGTAAATAAATATGCGACATCTATAATTGATATTTCAGATGGTTTTTTATCAGAGCTCAGACATATTTGTATAAATAGCAAGGTAGGAGCATTAATAAATATTGATAAACTGTCCTTAAGCAAAGTTGTAAAGTCTTTGATTAATATTAAAAAAGTTAAATATTTTGATATATTAACTGGTGGAGACGATTATGAATTGCTTTACACTATTAATCCCATAAATATAGCTAGACTAGATGATGAATCTAGTGTAATAGGCCAAATAGTTGAGGGATCGGAGATTAAAATATTAGATAAAAACTCTTTAGCTTTAAAGTTTGAAAACAAAGAATTAGGATATAAACATTTTTAAATTCAATTTTATTTAATAGGAGATGATTATGGGCGAAGTTTTATGGTTCTCAGTGATTTGCGGTGTGGTAGCATTAATATATGCAATATTTACATCTAGGTCCGTTCTTAATTCAGATCCAGGATCAAAAAAAATGCAAGAAATTTCAAATGCTATTAAAGAGGGCGCGTATGCATACTTGAACAGGCAATATCGTACAATTTTATTAGTAGGTATAGTGATTTTCATAGTAATAGTATTTTTACTGGGAGTTCCCGTTGCAATAGCATTTTTAATAGGTGCAGTCCTATCAGGAGCCACTGGGTATCTAGGAATGAACATTTCAGTGAGAGCTAACGTGCGAACAGCTCAAGCTTCTATTAAAGGATTGGATAAAGGTTTAAGTATAGCTTTTAGGTCTGGGGCTGTAACTGGAATGTTAGTTGCAGGACTTGCTTTGTTAGCGGTTACCTGTACTTATTTGGCTCTTATAAATTTTGGTGCATCAGGTCGTGATTTGATAGATCCTCTTGTAGCTCTTGGTTTTGGAGCCTCTTTAATATCAATATTTGCGCGATTAGGAGGAGGAATTTTTACTAAAGGTGCCGACGTCGGTGCAGATCTAGTAGGAAAGGTTGAAGCAGGTATTCCTGAAGATGATCCTAGAAATCCAGCTGTTATTGCTGATAATGTTGGAGATAATGTAGGAGATTGTGCTGGTATGGCAGCAGATTTGTTTGAAACTTACGCTGTTACAGTAGTTGCGACAATGATCCTTGCCTCAATTTTTTTCTTAGGTTCTTCTATTGAAGCCAACATGATGACACTTCCCCTAGCTATAGGAGGTGTTTGCATATTGGGTTCCGTAATTGGTACTTTTTTTGTTAAACTAGGGAAAAGCAGGTCTATAATGGGAGCTTTGTATAAAGGCTTCGTTGTCGCGGCAATCCTATCATTAATTGGTATAGGTTTGGTTACGGAATATGTTGTAGGTTTTAGATCAGAATTTTTTGTTGCAGATAATTATTTTACAGGCCTAGACCTTTTTATCTGTGGGGTAGTAGGGCTGGTACTAACTGGCCTAATAATTTGGGTGACAGAGTACTATACCGGAACTAACTATCGTCCTGTTCGTTCAGTGGCTGCTGCTTCAGAAACTGGTCATGCAACCAATGTAATACAAGGTTTAGCTGTTTCTATGGAATCTACCGCAATTCCAGCAATTTTAATATGTATATCAATAATAGTGACTTATTCTCTGGCAGGTTTGTTTGGTATAGCCATTGCTGTCACTAGTATGTTAGCTCTTGCCGGAATGGTAGTAGCGTTGGATGCTTATGGTCCTGTAACAGATAATGCAGGCGGAATCGCAGAAATGGCAAATCTTGATGCATCAGTGCGTAAAACGACAGATGCTTTAGATGCTGTAGGTAATACTACAAAGGCAGTTACTAAGGGTTACGCGATTGGCTCGGCGGGTTTAGGAGCATTAGTCTTATTTGCTGCATATACTGAAGATCTTAAATATTTTAGTAATAATCCAGAAAATTTTGAATACTTCCGTGGTGTAACTCCAGACTTTTCCTTAACAAATCCATATGTAGTAGTCGGCTTGATTCTGGGCGGATTATTACCTTATTTATTTGGTGCTTTATCTATGAAAGCTGTGGGAAGGGCAGCTAGTTCTGTGGTTATAGAAGTTAGAAGGCAATTTAAGGAAATCAAAGGTCTTATGGAGGGAAAAGCTAAACCAGATTATAGCAGAGCAGTTGATCTATTAACTAAATCAGCAATTAAAGAAATGATTATTCCTTCATTGTTACCTGTTTTAGCCCCAATTGTATTTTTTTACATAGTGATTTTTGTTACTGGGGATAAATCGGCTGCTTTTTCTGCGCTTGGTGCTATGTTATTAGGTGTAATTGTTACAGGATTATTCGTAGCTCTATCAATGACTGCAGGAGGAGGGGCATGGGATAACGCTAAAAAATATATTGAAGACGGCAATCATGGAGGGAAAGGATCTGAAGCCCATAAAGCAGCAGTAACTGGAGATACAGTCGGGGATCCGTATAAAGATACTGCTGGACCAGCCGTTAATCCAATGATTAAGATAACAAATATTGTTGCTCTAATGCTTTTGGCTATATTAGCTCACTAAAATTTGGATTTTTTATATTTATTTATAAAGACCTTTTATTGCAATGTGGTTCTTTTAGAACGAATTAATTTATCGAGAATAGTGCTTTCATTTCCTCTGGTGGTGGTTTTTTCTTTATTATATTCAATCTCATTTTTGTCACTTAAATCATATTTTATTATATCTATAGCATGATCTTCTTCATCAAAAACTATTTCATATACTTGATGCCTTATCATGTCTGGTTTGTAAATTCCAACTTTAAATATCTGGTTACTAATGTAATACCATTTATTTTCATCAAATGTTGATTTAGTCGATGGGGGTCCTAACAAGACTTCAACTTCAGCTTTTTCCATGTTATTTTTAAGTACATTGTTAATATGATTTTCCAAATTTAATGTACCGTGAGTACTCAATTTTCCAGAACAAGAGGGTAAAAAAAATATACCAAGAATAAATATGCCTAAAATTTGCTGCACAAAAGAAAAAGTATTATAACTAGCTTTCATTGAATTGAATCCTAGGAGTTTAATTTTAACTCAACTAGTTATACAATAACTTTAAGAATAAAATTTATCAAAATGTATTTATATTATTTTATAAAAAAAATTTTAAGTAAGGGAGATGAATTTGATATTTCTGAGGTTTATTATAAAAATATAGTTGATATGACTAGGGATATTGAACTTTATCAAAAGGGTGGAGTTCCAGATTCACTAGATGGAAGATATGAACTTATTGTTTTGCATAGTCATTTATTTATAAGACGATTAATTAAAGCTGGTCAAAATGGCAAGATATTGTCTCAGAAAATAATAGATATCTTATTTAAAGATTTTGATCAGTCTTTAAGAGAATTAGGAGCAGGAGATTTATCAGTAGGAAAAAAGGTTAAAAAAATGATTGAAGGTTATTATGGTAGAGCTTCTGCATATGAGGAAGCACTTTACTCTGATAAAAACGATCTAATTTTAGCTTTAGAAAGAAATTTGTATGGAACTGTAGATCCTTCTAAAGAGCAAATTAAATATATTGTGAATTATATAAACAACTTAAATAAACAATTAAATTATACGTCAGATAAAAAATTACTTAATAAATTTCCGGATATTAATGTGCAAAAAAGTCTATGATTTATTTATTGTATAAAAGTAAATAATCTTTTTATTTTGTTGAAAAAGTAAAGTAAGTAGGTATAAAGTCCTTATTAAAAATTAATTCTGTATAGGCTCATTAAGAGAGGATTATTTATGGCAGTTCCAAAGAGTAAAATTTCACGTTCGCGAAGAGGACAAAGAAGAGCTCATGAAGCTTTATCTAAGGTGGTTGCCTCAGAATGTTCAAATTGCGGAGAAAGTAAATTATCTCATCAAATATGTCCTTCTTGCGGATATTACAATGAGCGTGAAATTACTTCTATGGAAAGCACATAAGTCTTAACAAGTAAAATATGGCTAAAACTACTATAGCGATTGATGCAATGGGAGGAAATAATGCTCCCAAGTCTGTAATTATGGGTCTTGATCACTCATTTATTAGGCATCCTGAAGTACATTTTATTATTTTTGGAGATGAGTCTAAGATTATTCCCCTGATGGAAAATCGAAAAGAGTTGACTTCTGTTTCAAGCATAGTTGGCGTTAAAGATTATATAAAAGATGATGAAAAGGCATCTAAAGCATTAAGAAGATCAGAATCGACCAGTATGGGTAAAGCCATTGAATGTGTAGCTTCTGGTGAAGCTGACGCGATTGTTTCTGGAGGAAATAGTGGAGCTTTAATGGCGCTTTCAATATTTGGTTTAAAAAGGATTCCAGGGATAAATAGACCAGCTATGGCTGCGGTTATGCCGACTAAGGTTGGAGAAGTAGTAGCTCTAGATTTAGGTGCTAATGTGGAATGTAGCTCACAAAACTTGTTAGAATTTTCTTTATTGGGAATAGTTTTTTCTCAGAAAGTTTTGGGAAAACTTCAACCAAGGCTTGGGCTATTAAATGTAGGAGAAGAGGAAAATAAAGGTAAACAAATTATTCATGAGGCAGCAAATTATGTACTTAGTAGCCAATTTTCTTCTTTTTTCAAAGGATATGTGGAAGGTAACAGAATAATTTCTGGAGATTATGACGTGGTAGTATGTGATGGTTTTAGTGGTAATATTATGCTAAAAACTGCTGAAGGAACAGCTGATCTATGTACCTATTATATTAGAGAAGTTTTAACCTCTAATTTATTTGGTAAAATAGCATATTTATTAGGAAGAACTTCCTTTGCAGCTTTAAAAGATAAATTGGATCCAAGAAAACATAATGGTGCTGTTTTGTTGGGATTAAATGGAATAGTAGTAAAAAGTCATGGAAGTACTGATTCACTTGGATTTGCCCATGCAGTAGATCTAGCTATCGATATGGCTGAAGGAGATTATAATTCTGCTATTTCTAAAGAAATTGAGAAATTAAAACTATCCAGTAATAATTAATTTACACTTATAGAAGATTTACTTTGACAAATTTGATATTATTCTGTTCATTAATAGTTGGTAATGATCATGAAAAAAACAGTAACTAAAGATTATTTAGCAGAAAAAATCAATAAAGAACTGGGTTTGCCTAAATCTGAATCTTTGGAGTTGGTATCTTCTTTATTTGTTACTATGACTGAGAATCTGAATAATGAAGATATAGTAAAAATAGCTGGATTTGGAACCTTCAAGGTTAGAAAAAAAAATAAACGTATGGGTAGAAACCCCAAAACTGGAATTGA
>PTKJ01000033.1 GCA_002937675.1 Alphaproteobacteria bacterium MarineAlpha9_Bin1
GAAAAAAAATATGATTATATATATTAAAAAATATACATTTATTCTATTGATAAGCTTAGTTTTCGATATTATGTATATTAATAACGGCATAACTAAAGAAGGTGAACAGTGTAAATTTATAGAATGGACTTGGGCTGGTAGTTATAAACTTTGTTGGTTTCAATGTGGTAATGACAAAATTCCTAAACCAATAAATAGTTCCGAGACATGTGATAAATTAATCTCTATAATAGATAATAAAAAATGATTAAATTTTTATTTATAACAATAAAATTAATTGATAGGATTCTAATATGAAAACCATAATTTTAATAATAAGCCTTGCAGTAATCTCTGCATGTTCCTTCTATGAAGACGTTAAAGATACAGCTGGTGATGCATATGAATGGTCAAAAGAAAAAAAGGACCAAGCCGTAGAAGTCATTGAAGAAGCCGTTTCTGAATAAGAAGTAGTTTTGGATAGTTTATGGGGAAAATTCTAAATAACGAAGAAATTGATAACTATAATAAGAATGGTTTCTTTTTCCCATTAAGAGTAATGAGCGAAGAAGAAGCAAGCTATTATAGAGATAAATTAGAAGAATATGAAGAGAATTTAGGTAAACCGATCAGTGGCAATGAAAGACATAAGGCACATTTATTATTTACATGGATAGATACACTAGTGCGACATCCTCTAATTCTAGATGCGATTGAAGATATTATTGGGCCCAATATATTATGTTGGAGTTCCAATTTTTTTATTAAAGAAGCCAACGATAAGTCTTTTGTTACCTGGCACCAAGATGCTACCTACTGGGGACTAGATCCTGAGAATGTTATTACAGCCTGGATAGCATTATCTGATGCCTCTATAAAAACCGGACCTATGGAAGTTATTCCGAAAAGTCACAAATGGGATACCGAATCACATATACAAACCAATAACAACTATAACCTTTTAAGCAGGGGACAAGAATTAAATAAAAATATATCTAAAGAAAAAGTTGTTTCTATGCCTCTCAACGCAGGAGAAATTTCTCTACATCATATTAAATTAGCACACAGTTCAAAACCAAATAAAACTAATGACAGAAGAATCGGATTAGCTATCAGGTACATTAAACCAGATGTAAAAAATATAAATACTAATGATTCAGCATTATTGGTTAGAGGAGTTGATAAATTTAAACATTATGAATTAGAAATATCTCCGAACGAAGATTTGAGTGACCAAGCTGTTCTTAATCACAAAAAATACTCAGACATCCACGTAAGAAACCTCATGAGAGAATAAATTAAGAACTTATTTTAATTTTTAGATCTTTTCTTTTAAAAACATCTTTATTTAAAGATAAGCCTAGGCCATTACCCTCCGTAATAGAAATATTACCTTTTTCTATGGGAGGTAGATTCGTAACCAAATCTTGATACCATCCATAGTAAAATGCTCTAACAACTTCTTGTAAGTGACAATTATGTGTTGATAAAGCTAAATGCGTGCTGGCAGTTAAAGCAACAGGACCTGTACAATCATGAAAAGCAATCGGAATATGCCAAGCCTCCGCCATTGAAGCAATTTTTTTTGCCTCTGAAATACCTCCCCCCCAACTAATATCAATTATTACTTGAGATAAACAATCTAATTCCATTAATGCTCTATAATCTGCTCTTCCTCCTCTCGTCTCTCCTACCGCTATAGGAGATGTAGTAGAGCGACAAACTTCTCCAATACTTGCTACGTGATCCATAAATACTGGATCCTCTACCCATAATAAATCAAACTCTTCAAGAGCTCTGCATATCTTTACCGCCTGCGGTCTATTCCACATAGAATGAAGTTCAGCCATAATATCTATTTTATTTCCTAAGGCTTTTCTAATCTTCACAAATGGATTTAGGCTCTTTTTTAAATCATCAGAAGAGATATACTGACCACTAGTTTTTTCTGCAGCAAAATCAAAAGGCCAAATTTTCATAGCAGTAATACCTGATTCTAATAAAGAAAGCGCTAGTTCTACAGGACTATTTAAAAAAGCATTTAAATCTTGGAATTTTCCTGCCTTATTATTCAAACCAAAATTTTTTGTTCCTTGGACAGGTAAATTTCTTATATAATCTGTTCCAGCACACGTATTGTAGGATCTGATTTTATCTCTAACCTTACCTCCCAATAAATTATATAATGGTTTGGAACATGATTGACCCAGAATATCCCACAAGGCAATATCAATTGCTGATCGACCTCTCATTTCTGCCGAAGCTCCAACAAATCCTATATAACCAACTAGATTCTTTTGATGCATTTCTATATTGCAAGGGTCTTTCCCTATTAGATAGGGGGCTACAATTTCATGAATGTGAGTTTCTGCAGAACCCGGACCATAAAAAGTTTCACCTAAGCCAACCAAACCTTCATCTGTTTTAACTTGAACAAATAATAGATTTGGAAATTCATCTAATCTTATCGTTTCTATTGATTTCACTTTCATGGTGATATAATTCCTCTAATTCAATTTTTATTTATAATTAGAATAAACCCTCTATTTCTCCGTTTTTATTTAATTTGATGGATTCAGCAGCTGGAACTTTAGGTAAACCGGGCATAGTCATAATAGAGCCACAAATCACGACTACAAATTCTGCACCACTGGATAGTCTGACTTCTCTGATAGGTAAAACATGACCGGTAGGAGCTCCCTTTAGATCAGGATCTGTTGAAAAACTATATTGAGTTTTAGCTACACATATAGGTAACTTTGCAAAACCTTCTTCTTCAAGTTTTTTAAGCTGCTCTCTAGTTTTGGTATCTGCTATTACCTCACTAGCACCATAAATCTCTTTAGCAATTGTTTCTATTTTTTTCCATAAACTTATGTCATCGGAATATAAAAACTTAAAATTTTTCTTCACAGAATTTTTGCATAGTTCTACTACATTATTTGCTAGCTCTATTGCCCCCTGCCCCCCTTTCTCCCAATGTTTACAAAGATTACATTTAATTCCTAATTTAGAACAATAATCTTCAACAATTCTAATTTCTTTTTTGGTATCCGTGTTGAAATGATTAATGGCAACGACAACTTCTAAACCAAACTTTTTTATATTTTTTATATGTCTCTCTAAATTTGGCAAACCTTTATTAAGTGCTTCAACATCTTCCTTTATTAAATTATTGTTTTGAGCTCCACCATGCATTTTTAGAGCCCTAATAGTAGCAACAATAACGGCACATTTAGGTCTAATATTTCCCTTTCGACACTTGATATTTAAAAATTTTTCAGCCCCTAGATCGGCCCCAAAACCTGCTTCAGTAACTACATAATCTGATAATTTCATTGCTGTTTTTGTTGCAATTATTGAATTACACCCATGTGCTATATTAGCAAATGGACCACCATGAATAATAGCAGGATTATTTTCAATAGTTTGAACTACATTGGGCTTCAAAGCATCTTTTAATAAAACTCCTATTGGCTTGTGTGCTTTTAAGTCTTTAGCATATACAGGTTTCTTTTCCTTAGTATAAGCAATGGTAATATTTCCAATTTTTTCTTCAAGATCCTTCAAGTTTTTAGATAAACAAAAAACTGCCATAATCTCGGAAACAGCTGTAATATCAAATCCATCTTGCCTCGGAAAACCGTTAGCAATTCCTCCAAGACTAATATTTATGGAACGTAATGCACGGTCATTTAAATCTACTACCCTTCTCCACACTATTCTTCTAACATCTATATTTAAATTATTTCCCCAATAAATGTGATTATCAATCAATGCAGATAAAAGGTTATGAGCAGACGTTATTGCATGTAAATCTCCTGTAAAATGTAGATTAATTTGCTCCATAGGAAGAACTTGAGCATAGCCTCCCCCTGCAGCCCCACCCTTCATACCAAACGAAGGTCCTAGACTCGGTTCTCTCAAACAAACTATAGCTTTTTTACCAATTTTATTTAGACCATCACATAAGCCTATGGAAGTGGTGGTTTTTCCTTCTCCTGCAGGAGTAGGAGTAATTGCTGTAACTAAAACTAAATTATTTTCTTTTTCTTTTAACTGATCAATATAATCTAAATCTAATTTTGCAATATGATGGCCAATAGGGCTAAAGACATTCAGGTCATCAGACACACCAATACTCGCAAGTACATCTTTAATAGGCTTTAGTTTTGCACTTCTTGCAATTTCAATATCAGGCTTTATGTTATTCATAGTAAGCTCTATAGTTAAATAAAATATTATAAGTAATGTATATATAATTAGGAGACATTTATGTCTATAGTTAATGGAATGGCACACGTAGCCTTATCAGTAAGTAATTTTGAAGGTTCTAAAAACTTTTACAAAGAACTACTACCTTTTTTAGGTCTAAAGTTGGTCTACGATGGTGAAAATTCAGTTTATCATGTAGGAGCACGTACAGCACTATTAATTCAAAAATGTGATCAAAAGTTTGCAGGAAAAAAGTTTATACAAGGAACTATAGGCCTTCATCATTTATGTTTTCGTGCACGAACTAAACGTGATGTTAATTTAGTTGCAAAAAAACTATTTAATATGGGTGCATTTATCGATAGAGGACCTACAGAAGGGCCATGGGTAAAAGGATATTATTATATTGTATTTGAAGATCCTGATGGCATAAGATTAGAAGTAAACTATGTCCCAGGTGCAGGAGTTTTAGATAAGAATAGCAATTTTAATCCAGGAAAAGATTATCAATAAAATGAGCAAAAATTACAGAGTTATAAGTAAAATTTTTAGTGTTTAGTAACATAACTTGAGGGTCATAAGTTTAATTTTCTCTTCCAAAACACTGTCATTTTTTTTAATTTAATAAGTTTCTGCTTCTCTTAATTTTGCAGCCAAAGGAGGACATCTATGCTCATCATAATACTCTTCTTGACAATCCATACAATAAAAACACTCATCCATATTAATTTTTCCGGAACTTTTTATTGCTTGAGTAGGACATGATTGTTCACATAAATGGCAAGGGCTTCCGCATTCTGCTCTTCTTTTTAAAATATTAAATATTCTAAACTTTCCTCCTAGAGCTAAAAAAGCACCTAAGGGACAAACATACCTGCAATAAAATCTACTTATAAATAGAGATACAGCTAGTAGGACTACAGCATAAATCACATAATTAATCGTTCTATTGAACTTTAAAGTAATTGCCGTTTTGAAAGGCTCAATCTCAGTCATGATTAATGCTAAATCCAATTCATAAAACATTAAAACTATTATCAAGAATAATAAAATATATTTTAATACCAAGAGTATATTATGTACGCTCTCCTTAACATTGATTTGCTTTAAGCCGACAGACTGAGATACTATATTTAGTATTTCTTGTAGAGCACCAAAAGGACAAAGCCATCCGCAAAAGAAACCTCTTCCCACAATAAAAAATGATACAAAAGTTACTATACTTACTACAGTAATCAAAGGATCAAAAACGATAACCGAATAATTGAAATTTTCAGTAATTAATAATTGTATATAATTTAAAATGTTTACAATTGTTAGCTGTGCACCTGCAATCCAGCCTACCCAAATTAAACAAAACAGCATTGCCGCAATTCTAATTGTAGAATATATTTTTCTATTTTTTACTAGCCTAGTTCTAAATAAAAGTATTAAAGAGCAAATAGAAATAAATGCTATCAAAATAGATAGGTTTTTTATTTGCATCTTCCAAATTGATAACCAGTTATTATTAGAAAAATTTTCTTCAAGACTTGGCTCCACTATTAAGCGTTTAGGAGGGGAATACTCAAGACTTGCTCGAGAAAAGAATTTAGAAACAGTACTAAACCTCGATTCAAAATTTATAACTAAATTCCAATTTTGCGCGGGATCAAAAGCCTCAGGATTATCAATAAACAACAAGGCAATTTCATTAAAAAATCTTGGTGTAGAATCTTCAATATTTCTAGTAAACATAAAATTACTTCTATCATAAGTTCTAAAGAAGAATTTTTTCCCATTTTGTTCTATATAAATTCTATCAAAATGGTTCTTAGATATTCCTCTTTTTTCGCAATTTTTTCTCGAGACACTGTTTTCATTTTCTAGGCACCTCAAGGGGGTTAATACAGAAAAATTACCTCTTGATGATACAAAAAACCCTCTATCTTGAGGTGACCTGCCACTTCTTAAAAAATTTTTTATATAAGCTGTTTTACCTAAAATATTTCTTCCTATTCCTACAGGGTTAGCATATGCAAAATATATATCTAAGAAAACTTCTTCTCCACTAGACTTTTCCTCATAATCTTTTTTATATTGTATCCTTCCCTTATCCCCCTTCGTAATGAATGAAAAATATGTATCTAAGTAGGAGTCTTCATTATCAAACTTATTTTCATGATCTTTTTGATATACTACCTTTCCTTCTTCAGTTTTAATAAATTTTCCATATCGTATAGAGCCATCTTTTAATAACTCTCTCCAGGTTTTAGGAGAATAAGTTTCATGATCTATGAAAGCTTTATCAGTTATAAAACCTGGGATTGAAACAAATCTTGCCACTTTATTAGCAGCAATTTTAATAGATTGATGCATTAAAATTGACGTAATTGTTGCTGCGCTTACCCCGTCAATCCTATTTTTGTCTTCAACATTTTTTATATTTATAGCCAAACCCTTTAATTCTTTATCTTGATATTGATAAATAAATTTATAAAGTACGCCTTCTGCCTGACCTCTGACAATTACGTCTTGTTTATATAAAAAAAGAGGCTCTGAATGTGATAACAGTTCTGCGCCTAATATAACTCCATCTACTGACATACAAACCAGGATATTAAAAGGAGTAGCGGCAAAACCAGTGGATTCTGCAAAATTAGAGGTAATAAAAGCATATCCTATCAATTGTTCATTTTTAAATATTTCATAAATATTGTTATTTTTATTTAATGGGGAAATATGCTCAACATCATTCAAGATGCTTTGAACTTGATTTATATATATTTTAGATGCTTCTTCTCTACTTTTATCTGCTAATGAAAAATTTATTTTAAAAATTACAAAAAAGATAAAGCTAAAAGATAGTATAAGTTTAACTAACTTCAAGTTTATACTCCTTAAATTTTTCTCTTAGCGCTAATTTTTGAATTTTTCCAGTTGCTGTGTGCGGAATTTCATCTACAAAAACCACATCATCGGGAAGCCACCATGATGCTATTTTATCTTTTAGATATTCTAGAATTTCTTCTTTTTCAATTTTATTTCCTTCACTTGCAACTATAACTAAGAGTGGACGTTCATCCCATTTGGGATGTGGCACTCCTATAACAGCTGCTTCAGCAACTTTATAATGCCCAACGGCTATATTTTCAATTTCTATAGAACTTATCCATTCTCCTCCAGACTTTATTACGTCTTTAGTCCTATCAGTAATATGCATATACCCATCTGGATCAATTGTGGCCACATCTCCCGTCATAAACCAGCCATCTTCTTCATGCACTCCACTATTTTTTATATTTATATAGCCAGAACAAATCCAAGGACCTTTGATCCATAAATCACCAAAAACTTTCCCATCATGAGGTAAAACTTTTCCCTTATCATCAGTTATTCGTAACTCAACCCCATACATAGGCCTACCTTGTTTTTCTGATAGATCAAGAAGTTCATCCAAGCTCATATCAAAGTGTTTAGCTAAAGGTGTATTAATCGCTCCAAGAGGCGATGTCTCCGTCATACCCCATCCATGGATAACAGTAACCCCATATTTCTTTTTAAAAACTTCCATCATGGATCTGGGACAAGCTGACCCTCCTATCATACATCTTTTAAGAGGAGATAAAGACTTTCCTGATTTTTCTAAATATTCAAAAAGCATTAACCATATGGTAGGGACTGCAGCTGTCAGAGTTACACCTTCTTTGGTTATTAAGGAATGAACACTTTCTCCATCCAAGTGTCTTCCTGGTAACACCAATTTTGCTCCTACCATTGTAGCCACATATGGGATTCCCCAAGAATTAGCATGAAACATTGGTGCAACCGGCATCACAACATCCCTTGCAGATACAGATAGGTTATCTGGTGCAGCAGCAGCTAACGAATGTATAATGGTTGATCGATGTGCATACAGAACTCCTTTTGGATTTCCGGTAGTTCCAGAAGTATAACAAAGAGAAGAAGCTGTTTTTTCGTCAAATTGTGGCCAGTTAAAATTTCCATCTTCTGCATCTATTAAGTCTTCATAACAAATAAGGTTTTCTATAAAAGAAGCTTCTGGCATTTCTTGTTTTGTACACAATACAACTACAGTAGTTAATTTTTTTAAACTTTTAATAATTTTTTCTATTAATGGAATAAAATCTGGATCTATAAATAAAATTCTATCTTCAGCATCATTAATTATAAATATTATTTGCTCAGGATACAGTCTAGGATTTATTGTGTGACATACACTCCCAATTCCAGAAACACCGTAATAAAGCTCATAATGTCTAATATTGCTCCAGGCCATTGTAGCTATTCTATCACCTATTTGCATCCCTAATCTCTTTAAAGCCTGGGATAATTTTTTTGATCTTATATGAGTTTTCTTATAGTTAGACCTTTCTTCACCTCCACTAGTAGTCCTACTTACTATCTCTGTTTCCCCGTGATATCTTGCCGCATATTCTATCAATGAAGATATAAGTAAAGGTTGATCACTCATTAATCCTTGCATTTGAATCCCTCCTATAAGATAAATAATACTTAAATCGAATGCCAAAAATTTAAAAAACTCATTGAAATAAATGACATATTATATATCAACACTAATTATTAATTTAGGATAGATAAAATGACAATAAAAATTGCTATTATTGGATCAGGCCCCTCTGCATTTTATTCTGCCCAATCAATTCTTAAATTAAATCAAGATTGTGAGATAGATATAATTGATAAATTATTTAGTCCCTTTGGGTTAGTCAGATATGGTGTAGCTCCAGATCATCAAAAAACAAAAAATGTTATAAGAGTTTTCGAAAGAATCCTTGCATTAGAACAAGTTGAATTCTTCGGAGATATAGAAGTAGGAAAAAATATTTCGATAGAAAGATTAAAATTATTCTATGATGCAATTATTATTGCCACTGGAATGGCAATAGATAGACCTTTAGGAATAAAAGGCGATAATAAACAAGGCTGTTATGGTGCTGCTCAGTTTGTAGGATGGTATAATGGACACCCTGATTATAAAGATTTAAACCCTATACTTGATAATAATACTGCTGTCATAATTGGAAATGGGAATGTTGCAATAGATTGTGCTAGGGTTTTAGCAAAAAACAAATCAGAAATGGCATCCTCAGATATTACTGAATACTCTTCTAATACAATTATTAATTCTCCAATAAAGAAGATCTACATAATAGGAAGAAGAGGTCCTTTAGATGCAAAATTTACTACCGTTGAAATTAGGGAAATGGGAGAACTTCAAGAATGCGAAAGTGTTTTATCTGAAGGTACATTATCTCAAATTCCGCAGACCCAAGATTTAGATAATCTTGGTAAACAATATAAAATTTTAACTTCATTTCCTGAGTCAAATTCTTTGAATACTTCTAGCCGAAAAGCTAAAACAATAGAGTTCAAATTTTATGCTAAACCACTAGAAGTACTTGGAGATGATAAAGTAAATGGAATAAGATTAGAAATTAATCGTCTGAACAAGAAAAATAATGTGATCGGAACTGGAGAAACTTTTGAGTTAAAAGCTGGATTAATTATTACCGCCATAGGCTACCATGGAGAAAAAATTGATGGAATCCCTTTTGATGAACAGTCTGGAAAAATTATTAATAAAGAAAATATTGTTGATAATAACCTTTACACAGCAGGTTGGATCGCTAGAGGTCCTACAGGAGTAATTGGAACTAACAAGCACGATGGTGATAGAGTAGCCAAAGGTATTGCTGAAAAAAAATTTTCTGAAAATAAAAAAGGGCGATCTAAGCTGAAAGATTTTTTTTCAGAAAACAAGATTAAATATATTAATAAACTCGACTGGCGAAACATTAATGAGGAAGAAATAAAAAGAGCAAACAACGGTGCTCCAAGAAAAAAATTTATAGATTTCGATGAAATTTATAAATTCATAAACAAATAAAACTTTAAAATTAATTTACAGTCAAACCACCACTTCTTTTTCATGTTTTGTAATTTTTTTACAAAGATCTTTCGATAATTTTGCAGATTTATGTGTTGTCTGATCTGCATTTACCCAAATTACTTCACCTGTCGCTAATATATACTCTTTATTTTGAGCATGAATTTCAAATAAAAACGTTAAACTTGAATTTCCTATCCTAGCAACTCGTATGCATACGTCGATTACCTGATCAAACTTTATAGGTTTAATATATTCAACCATAGTTTTAACTGTATGAAAATCTTCATTAGTTTCGTCTACTGCTTTTTGATAATCATATCCCAAATTTCTGAGATATTCTGTCATCCCCGTATCAAAGTAAGTAAGATAATGGGCATTAAAAACAATTTCTTGTGCATCAACTTCTGAATATCTTACTCTAAAAGAATAAAAAAAGTTAAACTGCGACCTGCTCATATATATACAAATTACCTAATTATAAGTTTAGAAAGGCGAAATATCGAAAGACATTTCAGCTGCTTCAGAAACTTTTTCTAAAATGGAATTATTATTAACTTCTTCTAGCATAGATTCCGAAACATATATTTCATCAAGTTTAAGAGTGTTTTTTATTCTAACTATTCTAGCCTTTAGTGGGTCGATGCCATTCAAAGTTTTCGCTGCAAGTCTTACCGCCTTATTTCCAGTAGCCATGGGAATTGGAACTTTTCCGCCGTCGAGCCTTGAACTAGCCACAACATTAGCGTAAGTAGTAGGAAAATCTATCTTATCAAAAAGTTTTTTTGTAATAACGTCTGCAGCAGCAAAACCCGTTGCATTACCTTTTGTTTTATCGGTCAAATCTAATAAAACTAACTTAGAAACAGCTGGCTTTTCAAAACCAGGCTCATATTTATTTCCAGTTATATTAGGATCGCAACCGGCACCACTAATTTCTTTTCCTATTTCATCAACTACTAATATATCTATTTGCTCAAAACATATCCTTCCCATAAGTTCTTTAGCCTTGGTCTGTAATTGTGCTTCTTTTTCTAATAATTCAGCAGAGGGAATAGCTTCTATTATGGCAGTATTATCATAGGCATCCTCTACCATTCCAACTCCAAATAAAAATGGAATTTTTTCTATCAATTTAGATGCTGCATTTGGAAGAGCGGTTCCAAATTGAGACATTGGATATGTTCCATGAAGTTCACTTGCACCATTTAATTTTCCCATACCAATAGTGAGCATTTTACAAATCCCACTTTCAATAGATCCTCTAAAATTAGTGTGAGGTTTTACTCGGTTTATTACTATTACACCATCTGCTTCGGAAGCATTTTTATCCATGTGTACCTTAGTTCCGTCTTCTAAAACAACAGGAACTACCGTTTCCATTGTAGCCTTAATCTCTACTCCCATTGTTTCCTCAGTAATTCCGTAACCAGCAAGCAAAGCCTTTTGACTTTCCTCTGTCCCCCCTGCATGACTGCCCATAGCAGGAAAAACAAAAGGATTAGCTCCTAAATCTTTCAAACTTTCAACTAGAGCTTTCACGGCGACGCCAATATTAGACACTCCTCTACTACCTACACCTACTGCAATACTCTTTCCTGTAGAAATTTTTTCTTTAATTCCCGGACGTGCTATTTGCATTTTCAACGCAGATGCAACATCATCTAATTTATGATTTTCAAAATTCTGTTTCACTCTTAGCATATTAGGAATTGCAAAAGTTAAACCTCCTGGGATATTTATTTCTACATTATCAAACACTTCAAAATACCTTCCTTTTGATATACGGCTTTATTATAGTATTTTAATCAGAAAAAATTCAATTTATTTTATTTTATTTCTATTTGGTTATATTGTTATTATTTATAATATTTTATTTCATGGTAATTAGAAGAAAAATGAGTGAAATTAGAGAAATAGCTACAGGAACTAGACAACTTTTGGCAAGTATAGATCAAAATATTGGGGTAATAATTTTAAATAGGCCAGAAGCAAGAAATGCCTTATCAGATGAATTAACTCCTGCGCTAAGAAACATAATAAAGGAATTTGATAGCAATGAAGAAGTAAGGTCCCTATTAATTACTGGTTCTGGAAAAGCTTTTTGTGCCGGAGGAGATGTAAAATCAATGTCTACAGAAGGCATAGGACCCAAGCTTACTAGAGAAGAAGCAATAGAAGACCTACAGAAAAAGCAACTTACGTTAACCGGGGCTCTTTATAATTTTTCTAAACCTTCAATAGCGGCCTTACCTGGACCTGCTGCGGGTGCTGGGCTAGCCATAGCATTAGCGTGCGATATGCGTTATGCGTCAAATACTGCATTCGCAATAGCTGGCTATGGACGCATTGCTTTAAGTGGAGATTACGGTATATCTTGGCTTCTCTCTAAAACAATAGGTCTATCGAAAGCAAAAGAGTTAATGTTTACAAACGATAAAATTGATGCTTCTGAGGGTTTAAGAATAGGACTTTTTAACAAGATAGTAGAGGAAAAAGAATTATATGAAGCTACATTTAACGCTGCTAAAAACATGGCTCGATTTTCTCCATTAGCACTTTCGTTAATGAAAAAGAATCTAAATAATTCCAATGAATTAAATTTTATTGAAGCATTAGATAAAGAAGCAGCTTGCCTTATTGATACTGCACGATCCAACGATCATAAAGAAGGCATTAAAGCTTTTGTTGAAAAAAGAAAACCCAAATTTACAGGAAACTAACATGGAATGGTATGAAAACGATTTAACAAAAGCACTAAATATTAAATATCCAATTATACAAGCTCCCATGGCAAGTGCTGCAAGTGTAGAACTAGCGGCAGCTGTATCTAATGCAGGAGGGTTGGGTTCCCTTGGGTTAAGCTATCATAAAATAGAAAATATTTTGCCTGATTATAAAAAAATTATAAGCAAAACTAATCATAGTATTAATCTTAATTTTATGACTCATAAAGAACCTTCAAATAATGATATTTTAAATAAAAATTTTAGAGACCATGTCAGTAAATATTATGAAGAATATGGTCTTGATACATTGCCAAATATAACTAATACCTGTGAATCATTTAATAGTGAGCAACTAGATTTATTACTTCAAATGAATCCTAAAGTTGTAAGTTTTCATTTTGGTTTACCTAATAAAGAATTTATTAAAAAAATTAAAGAATTAAATATATTTATAATCAGTTCTGCAACCACAGTTAAAGAAGCAAAAATTTTAGAAAATTCTGGAGTTGATGCAATTATTGCTCAGGGATTTGAGGCCGGAGGACATAGAGGAACCTTTGAATCATCCTACAAAGAGGGAGAAATAGGATTATTTTCACTATTGCCTCAAATAGTTGATGCTGTTTCTTTACCTGTGATAGCTGCAGGCGGAATAGCTGATGGTAGAGGAATTGCAGCTACATTAATGCTAGGAGCCAAAGGAGTTCAACTGGGTACCGCTTTTTTATCTTGTCCAGAAGCTTCTGTTCATCCACTTTGGAAAAATGCTTTAAATAATTCAGGTGATAGGGAAACAAGAATTACTAGTGCTTTTACTGGCCGACCAGCTCGAGGAATAGTAAATCGTTTATTAAAAGAAATGGATGGAAAGGAAAATATTATTCCTGATTTTCCTACTGTAGGGTCAATTATAAAACCTTTAGCAAATACGGCTGCAAAAAAAGGAGATGAAGATTTTTTATCACTTTGGGCTGGGCAGTCTGCTCCTATGTCTCACAATATTCCTGCAAAGGATTTAGTAGAAAAATTAATAAAAGAAACATCCTCAATTTTTAAAAGAATTAATAATAATTAAATCAATTTTTAATTAACATTTCTGCCATTTTTTCCTTTAATAATAAAATACCTTTTAGTGGTCTTACCATAACTTTAAAAGACGTGATTTTATTTTTATTATCCCAAGAAATAATATCTATACCATTGATATAAATATTATTTAACTCACATTCAAATTCACATATAGCACAATTATTTTGGTGAATTTCATTTATATATTTAAAGGAACTATTAAAAAGCACTTTAGAAGCTGCTTCTAAATATGTTTTTGTAATATTAAGTCCTTTTTGCGGTGTATGAACTACAGGAGAATAAAAAATAACATTATTTGATAGTAAATTATCTAAAATACCTACTTCTTTAGTTTTAACAAAATTATGCCAACTTTTAATAACCATAAAAAATCTAAATATATTTAA
>PTKJ01000034.1 GCA_002937675.1 Alphaproteobacteria bacterium MarineAlpha9_Bin1
AAACTTATAAAAATATATATCTTATACACCTTTATATTAATTTTTTCTATTAATCTAAGCTCTACTTTAGCAGACACAAATAATATAAATACTGCGAATAATCTGGATTGGATTGGCAATTTAAGCCCTTTATCTGAAAGTGACTGGGATATAAATATAGCCAAACATTTGCTTGAAAGAGCGGGTTTTGGGGGCACACCTGGAGAAATAAAAAAAATTTATGAATTAGGTCTTATAGGCGCAGTTAACCATCTAGTAAACTATGAAAGTATTAACGATGATTTTTTAAAAGAGTTTGATGAATCAGATATTCATGATCCTGGATTGGTAGATTTTCCTCCTAGTAGGCCAGCTACAACTAAATTAGCAAGAGATACAGGAGAAGCTTTAGGAATCAAAGTAAAGACTTCAGGTAATAGAAAAATGCAACCAATTGTTAACAAGTTTTTCTTTTGGTTAAGAGCAAGCATGCTAGAAACAAGAAGGTTAGCATATTGGTGGGCAGAAAGAATGTTGATAAGTCCGAGACCACTCGAGGAAAAAATGACACTTTTTTGGCATAATCATTTTGCAAATAGCGAAGCTAAAGTGAGGGACTACAGAAAATTGAAATTGCAAAATGCGACGTTTAGGGAGCATGCGACTGGAAATTTTAGAGAATTATTAATTGCTACTGCTCAAGACCCAGCAATGCTTTACTTTTTGGATGCTGGTCAAAATATTAAGGGGGCCCCAAATGAAAATTTTGCTCGTGAAATTATGGAATTATTTACTTTAGGAGATGGCAATTACACAGAAAAAGATATACGTGAAGCAGCCAGGGCTTTTACTGGTTGGAATACAGATGACTTAGTCTTTTTAATTGATGACGATAAACATGACTCAGAAGATAAAACAGTTTTGTCAAATATTGGTAACTTTGATGGGGTAGATGTAATTAACATATTGCTTACTCAAGAAGCATCTGCAAAATTTTTAGTTAAAAAAATATATAAAGAATTTGTTAGTGAGTATTATGATGAAAAGACTATAAATTCATTGGCTCATATACTCCGTGAAAATGATTATGAATTAAAACCTTTACTTAAAACTATATTTTTATCTAAGGATTTTTATTCTTCCAACGCTATGGGCACACATATTAAATCTCCTGTAGTACTAATAGTTAATACCTATAAAAAATTGGGACTAGACGAAATTCCAGGTATACCTGATTTTAATGAAGCTTCTACCTTAATGGGACAAACATTATTCTGGCCTCCAACAGTTGCAGGTTGGGCAGGAGGAAAAAGTTGGATAACGCCCGGCTTATTAATGGAGAGAGGCAATTTTGCTCGCTCTTTTCTATATCCTGACATAGACTTTATACCTCATGATATTCACTCCTACGATCCAAAAATTATAACTATGCATGAATTTATTAGAAGAGGAGAAGACATAACGACAGCAACGCAAGCTAGTAATGGTGATAAAAACATGGTTACAATGTCAGAAGGAAGTATGATGGCGGATCGTGACGAAGATTTTAATACTCGCTATGGGTCTTATAGAGGATGGCAAATGGCAATAGAAAAAGTCAAACCCATAAAAAGAGTTGCTGCAAAATTAAACATTTCTAGAATGGTTTTATCGAATGGAGCTAAGACTAGTGAGGACGCAGTGAATTATTTATTAAATAGATTTTTATCAGTACCTGTTTCAGATAAAAAAAGATTACAGTTAATTAACTTTCTAGATTTTGTACTTGGAACTGATGATATAATAGAAAGCGAAAGCTATTTAGAAGATCCCTTAAGATTGGTCTTACACTTAATTATGAGTGAACCAGAATATCAACTAGGATAGGTGGATAAAACAATGAATAGAAGAAACTTTTTAAAAAATTCTGCAGCTAGTTCAATAACGTCTTTAATTCCTTTTAATTTTACTCTAGCAAATAGTAATACTCCAAATATTTCTGATAAGATTCTTGTTGTCTTAGAGCTATCAGGTGGAAATGATGGCCTTAACACTATTGTTCCATATGCAGATGATACGTACTACAAGCATAGACCTAATTTAGGAATTAAAAAGGAAGATTTATTAATTATAGATGATCACTTCGGCTTTAATCCAGGAATAGTAGGATTAGAACATTTATATAAAGAAGGTAAGATGGCAATATTTCATGGTTGCGGTTACGAAAATCCTTCATTTTCTCACTTTACTTCCATGTCTTACATGCATACAGCTGCTCCAAACAGTGGAGAGGAATATGGATGGCTAGGAAGATTAGCAGATAATATGGCTCCAACTAGCTATAAAAACTTACTAATAAATATTGATAAGTCCCAATCTTTAGCTGTTCGTTCTCAGAATCATGTTCCCATAGTTTTTGATGACCCTAAGAGGTTTGAAAGACAGGGTATTGATATACAAAAAAATCTTCTAGATACCGTTGGTGTCTCTGATGATCAAGTTCCTCATAATAAAACTCATGAGTATTTACTCCAATTAAGTCAAAGTGCAAATGAGTCTTCTAACTTAATTAGTAAAGCCTGGAGTAATTATGAAAGAAAAGTTGACTACGGAATAACTGCTGTAGACCTGGATAAAATAACAGCACTGATTGAATCTGATTTTTCTGCTAGATTGTATTATACATCTTTTAGAGATAATGCTTTTGACACCCACGTTCATCAGGCAAACGTTCACAGAAGACTTCTTTCTTATGCCTCAGATGCTATAAGAGGATTTATGGAAGATATTGATCGTATTGGAAAAGCTGATGAAGTGATTTTACTTGTTATGACTGAATTTGGTAGAAGAGTTCCAGAAAACACTAGTTTGGGAACTGATCACGGTGCCGCTGGTCCCATGTTTATTATAGGTAAAAATGTAAAGGGAGGGCATTATGGGAAAATATCTGACTTAAAAAATGGCCTAGATGATGGAGATAATTTACATTTTACTACCGATTTCAGAAGTGTTTATGCTACAGCAATTGAAGGATGGCTTAATATTGACTCAAAAAACATATTGAAAAAACAATTTGAAACATTTGATATATTTAACGGAACAGTCTAAAGCTTTATAACAATTCCTAAAAAACTTTATAAAATTAAAGAATAAAAAAGGGGGATGATGTCTTCATCTGAAAATAATATAAGCTCTGGAATCGAAAAATCTCTTTTAAGCATCAGTTCTAAATTGGATTATTTTTTATGCTTTATGGGTAAAATAGGAGCATGGATGGCAATCCCTCTTATTACAATAATTATATTCGATATTGTTACGAGAAGATTTTTTGTTCTCGGTTCTACAAAGCTCCAAGAAATGGAATTTCATTTACATGCAGCTTTGTTCTTACTAGCATTAGGTTACGGATATCTAAAAAATTCACACGTACGCATAGAAATCATTAGAGAACGTTTTTCTACATTAACCAAAGCTTGGTTAGAAGTTATAGGTGTGTTGTGTTTTGTACTTCCTTACACTGGTTTAGTCGTGTATTTTGGCATTGATTTTGCCTCTAGATCATTTCATATGAATGAAGTTTCAGCAGCTCTTACAGGACTACCTTATAGATGGATAATTAAATCTTTCGTTGCATTGGGTATGGCTTTTCTTTGGCTTGCTGGAATTGCAGTTTTACTAAGAAATATAGTTTACATATTAGGAATTAAAAAAAATAACGAAAATATTGCCCGATATGCTCAATCGCTTTCACCTGAATTGCATGACCCCACAGAAGAACTTAAAAAGCAAGTTAGCCAAGAAGAAAAAATATAATGGTTATAAATTTTGTTTCTCTCCTTCCAATCTTTATGTTCTTTGCATTAGCTATCCTTCTTTTCAGCGGTTTCCCAGTTGCATTTGTATTAGGGGGAGTGGGCTTAGGATTTGGATTTATAGGAATTGCATTTGATGTATTTAATTTCATTGAGTTTTTTAATATAGTTAGCAGAATATGGGGTGCTGTATGCGAAAATCTGCTTTTAGTTGCAGTACCAATGTTTATTTTTATGGGAACTATGCTAGAAAGAAGCGGAGTAGCCAATGATTTATTAAACTGCTTACAAGTATTGCTTAGAAGAGTTCCTGGTGGACTGGCCTTATCTGTTACGATTATGGGTACTGTTATGGCAGCTACCACTGGTATTATAGGTGCATCAGTGGTTATGATGACTTTGCTGGCTTTGCCAGTAATGCTTGAACGCCAATACAATCCTTCACTTGCCACTGGAACTATTGCTGCTTCGGGTACTTTAGGGATTTTAATTCCCCCATCTATAATGTTAGTTATTATGGCAGATTTATTATCTATTTCGGTTGGAACACTTTTCCTTGCTGCAGTAATTCCTGGATTAATTTTGGCTTCAATTTATCTAATATATATATATTTAAGAACTAAGTTTAAACCAGAATTAGCTCCTCCACTACCAGATGATATAGGACCCAAAACAAGGATAGATCTTTGGATTATGATTTTCAGATCATTTATCCCTCCAATTTTTCTAATTTTTCTAGTACTGGGATCAATTTTTGCTGGAGTTGCAACTCCCACAGAGGCTGCGGGTGTGGGAGCCCTAGGGTCTATTCTGCTCGCTATATTGAATAGAAGATTAACGGGTTCGGTTATAAAAAGTGTAACCGAGCGTTCTGCTTTAACTTGTGCTATGATATTCGGAATATTCATAGGTGCGACTGCTTTTTCTTACGTTTTTAGATCCTTGGGTGGAGATGATTTAATTCACCATTTTGTTGAAGCTATGGGACTAGGTTCTTGGGGTATTTTGTTTTTGCTTATGGGAATGGTTTTTTTACTAGGATTCTTTTTTGACTGGGTAGAAATCACTCTTATAGTTTTACCACTTTTTTTTCCTATAATTGCAACACTTGATTTTGGAACCCATTTAGACCCAACTATGGTGGTACCTTGGGTAGCTGTTTTGATAGCAGTAAATTTGCAAACTTCATTCTTAACTCCTCCTTTTGGATTTGCACTTTTTTATCTCAAGGGAGTAGCTCCATCGAGTATTAAAATACAAACGATATACAAAGGAATTATTCCTTTTGTTATTTTACAACTTGTAGGATTAACTACAATAATCCTATTTCCAGAACTGGTACTTTGGCTACCAAATAAAATTTTGGACTAAACAATGCATAAAATTATTAAAATAACATTTTTATATATACTTTTAGTTTTTATTTCTAATGCAGCTTTTTCTGAAAATATATCTCCTTCAGAAGCAGATATACTTAGTAAGAGTAATACAATAATGATAATTGATGTTAGAAACAAAAGTGAATGGAAAGAAACAGGAATAATCCCAGGTGCAAACCTAGTTCAAATGCTTAATCCTATATTTAAAATCAGAAAAGATTTTGTGAAGGAAATAATTGAAGTATTAGGTCCTGATAAAACAATTTCTGCAGCAATAATCTGCAAGTCTGGGGGAAGATCAAGTGCTACGGTAGCTATTCTCAATGATAATGGATATGTTAATATAAAGAATATTGTTGAAGGAATGGTTGGCGATGGGAAAGAAACAGGATGGATAAGTAGAGGACTTGCTATCGAAAAATGTTTAGAAAAGTGCAAATAAAAAATTTAGAAAGTTAACTTGTAATACATTATAAAATAGTTAAATTAATAAACAAAACAAAAAAAGGATGGACTAATAATGAAAAAAAATTTTATTAAATTAATTATTATCTCTTCAGTAATTTTATTCTCATATAACTTCGCTTACAGCGCAGATATAGATGCTGGAAAGAAAGCTTTTGCAAAATGTAAAGCATGCCATTCTATAAAAGAAGGTGGAAAACAGAAAATAGGACCAAACCTTTGGGGTATATTTGGTAATGATATAGCTTCAGTTAAAGGTATGAAATATTCTAAGGCACTCAAGCGATATGCTGAAGAAGCTGGAACTTGGCAGGAAGATAACCTTAATAAGTGGCTTGAAAACCCTAAGGGCTTAATACGAAAAACTAAAATGGTATTTCCAGGATTAAAAAAAGCTGAGGACAGAGACAATATTATTGCTTATATAAAATCTATGGGTAATTAATACATCATGGATTTATCTGGCCGATATAATATTCCAGCAGAAAAAGAAATAGTCTGGAAAGCTCTTAACGATCCTAATATTCTACAAAAGTCAATTAAAGGTTGTGAATACTTAGAAAAATCTTCTGAGAATGAATTTAATGCCAGAGTAAAAGCTAAGATTGGACCTGTATCAGCCACATTTAATGGTTCCGTAAAAATTTCAGGGATTAGTGAGCCCAATAGTTACACACTCTCAGGTGAAGGAAAAGGAGGAGTTGCTGGATTTGCTAAAGGAAGTGTAAAAATAATGCTTTCTAATTCAGATCAACCAAACCATACAACTTTAGATTACTCCGGAACAGCACATGTTGGAGGAAAATTAGCACAACTAGGCTCCAGGTTAATGGGAGGGGTTATAAAAAAAACTACAGATGAGTTTTTCGAAAGTTTCTGTATTTTAGTCAAAGGTGGTGCTTTAGAAGAAAGTAAGCCTTCAGATTCCACAAACAACAGAAATATTAGTAAAAATTTTTCTATACCCTTCTGGGCTTGGATAAGTGGTTTAATTATACTAATTGCTATAGGTATGATTTTAATAAATTAAATAAGGAATTCTAAGATATTAATTCTTTTTTTTAACGGAGAATATATTGGAAAACAAGACTATAAAAATAAATATAAATGGTAAAGATTTTGAAGAAAATATAAATTCAAATCTCTTATTGATTGATTTTATAAGGGAAAAAATAAAACTCACGGGAAGTCACATTGGTTGTGATACTAGCCAATGCGGTAGTTGTATGGTTTTGTATAATGATATCTGTCTAAAATCATGCTCGGTTTTGGCAATTCAGATGGATGGAGCTAAAATTACTACCATTGAAGGAATATCAGATGGAGATAATCTCCATCCCATGCAAGAATCATTTAGAGAATGCCATGGATTACAGTGCGGATTTTGTACTCCAGGTATGATTATATCTGCTATTGCTCTAATAAAAGAAAAACCTACTCCATCAGAAAAAGATATAAGAGAACATCTTGAAGGAAACCTTTGCAGATGCACTGGATATGAAAATATTGTCAAGTCTATTTCTGCTGGTGCAGAAAAAATGAAAGGTTAATAAAAAATATTATGTATTCTTTTAATTATCATATTCCTAAAAATATTGATGAAGCAACTACACTTTTTGAAAAGTCTAATGAGCCAAAATATTTAGCTGGCGGCATGACGCTCGTAGCCTCAATGAAACAAAGATTGACAGCCCCATCAGATTTAATAGATCTATCCAAAATGGATACTCTCAAAAGCATTGTTGTGGAAGGGAAAAACCTAAAAATTGGAGCACTAACGACCCATAATAGCATTTCAAAAAGCAAAGATATAAAATCAACTATTAGTGGATTGTGCGATTTATCCAATGGAATAGGAGACCAATCGGTAAGAAATTTCGGAACCATTGGAGGCTCAATAGCTAATGCAGATCCTGCAGCAGACTGGCCAGCTGCTATTTTAGCTTTAAAATCTCAGATTGAAACTAATATGAGAATAATTAATGGAGAAGAGTTTTTTAAAGGAATGTTTGAGACCATACTAGATGAAAAAGAGATTATCACCCAAATTTCATTTGAAATACCAAGCTATTTTACTTATGTAAAATTTCCCAATCCTGCTAGCAGATATGCAATAGTGGGAATTGGACTTTCGGTTTACGATAAGATAGCTAGAGTATCAGTAACTGGGGCCTCACATACCCCATTCCGTGCATCAGAAATTGAGTCTGCATTATCAAAAAATTTTAAGATAGATAGTATTCCTCTAAATTCTGTTTCCTCAGAAAATCTAAATAATGATATCCATGCTTCGGCTGAATATAGATCCCATTTAATAGATGTTCTAACTAAAGATGCAGTAAGAACATATACACAATAAAAAAGTAAATAGTTTAGAGTTTAAAAATTTAACAAAATTGTTATATTGATTAATTATATGTAACAAAGGAAATAAATTATACTATGTCTCATAACTTTGATGAAATTATATCTGCTGCATCAGAATGGATAAAGAGCAATAAAAAAGTAGCCCTTGCTACTGTAGTATCTACTTGGGGTTCTAGTCCACGCCCTGTTGGAAGCCAAATGGCTATTAACCAGGATTTAGAAATAATAGGATCAGTTTCAGGAGGATGTATAGAAGGAGAAGTAATTATAGAAGCACAAAACGTAATGAATACAGGAACCCCTAAACTTTTAAAATTTGGAGTCAGCAATAAGGAAGCATGGGATATAGGTTTAGCTTGTGGAGGAAAAGTAGAAGTTTTTATAGAACATATTGGAGATGGAAAGTGAATGTGGAAGTACTTGATAAGGTACTTTATGCAAAGACCAATAGGAAAATAATTATACTAGCCACAGAACTGAAGAATGGCACACAGGTCATTTTAAATGATGATAATAAGAGCAACAAAACTTTATCTAATTTAAAAAACAAAGCGAACGATTTAATAAAAGATCATAAATCAGGTGTAATTGAAATAGATAACAGCAGATGGTTCATCAATATCTCCTTGCCTCCACTAAGATTAATGATTGTCGGTGCTGTACATATTGCCCAACCACTTGCAGAAATAGCCGCTAAGTCTGACTTTGAAATAACAATAATAGATCCGAGATCTACTTTTGCAACAAATGAAAGGTTTCCAAATATTAATATTGTTAAAGACTGGCCCGCAGAGGCATTAAAATCATTAAAAATAGATTCCAGAACAGCTGTAGTTACTCTTACGCATGACCCAAAACTTGATGACTCTGCATTACAAGTAGCCTTAAACTCCCAAGCTTTCTACATAGGTTCACTCGGATCTCAAAAAACTCATAGTGCAAGAATCAAGAGATTAGAAAGAGCAGGTTTTAAAAATAATAAAATAAAAAACATTAAAGGTCCGATAGGAATTAAAATTGGAGCCAAATCACCTAGTGAAATTGCCATTTCAATTATGGCAGAAATTATTAGTACTTATAGAAATCCAAAAGAATTACAGTTGTAAGAAAGAATTAATCATGAAATTTGGAAAAATTTTCGTAAATAAATCATTAAATGGAATTCTTGCACACTCCATGGTGATTGAAGGAAAAAAACTTAAAAAAGGAAAAATAATAAATAAAACTGATATTAGTCTATTTAAAAGACATGGCATTAAAGAGATTACCTGTGCAATTTTAAATGAAAAAGATATCCAAGAAGATAAAGCTGCTAATAAAATCTCTAAAAATTTTAGAAATTCTAGCGTCGCCATTGAAAATGCTATAACAGGAAGGTCTAATATTTTAGCTGCACAATCAGGCCTTTTAATAATAAATGAAGCACAAATAAATAAATTTAATAATATATCAGAAGTCATCACTATCGCTTCTCTTAATAATTATTTAAAAGTTGAAAAAGGCGATATGATTGCCACCATCAAAATTATTTCTTTTTCTATTACTAGTTCTAACTTAAAAAGAATTTCTAATTTAAATTTAAATAATGCATTGAAAATACTTCCATTTAACAAAAATAGATGTGGTCTAATTCTGACACAAGGTTCAGAAGAAAATAAAAAATTAAATGATATATCTGAATCGAGAATTAGAGACAGATTAGAAAAAATTAATCATGAACTAGTTACAACCCTAAAATGCAACCATAATGCTGAAGAAATTTCTAGTAAAATTAAATTTTTTAAAGAAAAAAAGCTCGATTTAATACTGATACTAGGGTCCTCAGCTATAGTGGATATAAAAGATGAAATTCCTTCTGCTATTAAGAAATCTGGAGGCACAATTATAAGATTCGGGATGCCAGTTGATCCAGGTAATTTATTACTAATAGGAAAAAATAAAAATACCCCTATCATAGGGCTTCCTGGCTGTGCTCGTTCTCCTAGTTTAAATGGATTTGATTGGGTATTAGAAAGAATTGCTGCTGATATAAATATAAACAAAAAAGATATAGCCAGTATGGGAATTGGAGGCCTTTTAAAAACAAAAAAGACTACTAGAAATCGAAAAGCTAAATATAATTATAAAATTTGCTCCATTATACTTGCAGCAGGTCGCTCTAAAAGAATGAAATCTAATAACAAACTTCTCTCTAAGTTGTCAGAAACTACTATGATAAGTCAGGTTGTAAACAGTGCAATATCGAGTAATACAGACTCGGATATTATTATTTTAGGACATGAAAAAGAAAGTATTGAAAAAATTTTACCAAATAAAGATTTAACAATTTCTATAAATAAAAATTATAATCAAGGAATTTCTTCATCAATTAAAATTGGAATATCTTCACTCCCTGAAGATTGTGATGCAGCAATTGTTATTTTAGGAGATATGCCAGACGTGACTGATAAATTAATAAACAACTTGATAAAATCTTTTAATCCTGAAATTAAAAGACATATAATTCTTCCTTACTACAGATCTCAATTAGGCAACCCGGTAATTATATCAAGAAGATTCTTTCCAGAAATTTTACAACTTAAGGGAGACTCTGGAGCAAAAAACATTATTAAAAATAATTTGGACTATGTGTATAAACTTCCTCAGAAGAATAATGCTTCTTTATTAGATATAGATACTGATCAAGAATTAATTGCTTATCTTAATAAACCTAAATTTATAAATAAAATTTAGGGACTTAAATGAAAATAAATACAATAATTTTTGATTTTGGTGGAGTCATAACAGATAGTCCACTTGCAGCTTTTAGAGAGCTAGAAAAAAAACATTTCATACAACTTGGCACTATATCAAGAGTAGTTATGACTAATCCCGACAAAAACTCTTGGGCTCAATGTGAACGTGGAGAGATAAACATAAATCAATTTATTAAAGAATTTGAAAAAGAAGCTGATAATTTAGGATATAAAATCAATATGAAACTAGTTTTACAGCAGTTGTATGGTCCCATAAGACCTTTAATGGTCTCCAAGATAAAAGAATTATCAAAACAATATAAGCTTGTTTGCCTTACTAATGTCCTAAAAGGCATGAAATCAATGACTCCTAAACACAGATCAGAAGAAGTGGATCGAGTATTGAAAAATTTCTATAGAGTATATGAAAGTTACGAAATAGGAATGCGTAAACCAGAAGAAAGAATATATAAACATTTACTAAATGATCTAGAAATTTCACCAGAAAAATGCGTCTTCCTAGATGACTTAGGGGTTAATTTAAAGACAGCTAAAAGGATCGGCATTCATACTATTAAGGTTAGTGATCCCAAGAGCGCTATTAGTGAATTAGATAACATTTTGGAAACAGAATAAATGGAGAGACTAACGTGAGCAAACCAACTATTAAAAGCATAGAAATAAAAGCAGCTAATATTCCATTAAATAATCCTGTAATAGCCAGAATAGGAACATTTTCTAATTGGGCCTTTATGACAATAGAGATAAAATGCAGTGATAATACTACTGGAAAAGGATATATTGGACCATACTTGATACAATATGCTCCTGCTATAGCAATGACTATGAGAGAATTATTTAAGCAATTTGAAGGAAGAGAAATTGCTCCATATCAATTCTTCAATGAAGGAATGAAATCACTTAGCCTACTGGGAAGATCTGGTATAGCACTATATGCGCTAGCCGGATTGGATATCGCTTTTTGGGATGCAGAAGCAAAAGTAGCTGGTGTTCCTTTATGCGTACATTTAGGAGGTTCGATCTCACCAGTAAAATCATATAATTCTAATGGCTTATGGTTAAAAGAACCAGAATCCTTATACGATGAAACACTTTCCCTATTGAATAACGGCGGTTTTGAAATAGTAAAAGTAAGACTAGGAAGACCAAGTCTATCAGAAGATCTGAAAGCTGTGGAAAATGTCAGAAAAGCTTTGGGTGCAGAAAGACTTTTATTGTCCGATTTTAACCAAGGTTTGTCTTTGCCTGATGCTATTATGAGGCTTAAAGGACTAGATAATGAGGGATTATACTGGTTTGAAGAACCCGTAGTCTATCATGATTTTGATGCATATAAAGAACTAAGACGTAGAATGAATACTCCTATAATGATGGGGGAGAATTTTCATGGTCCAGATGATGCAATGAGAGCAATGAAAGACCAAATTTGTGATTTTATTATGCCAGATTTAATGCGAATAGGTGGAGTAAGTGGCTGGGTAAAAACAGCCTCAATAGCGGAAAGTTTTGGTATACAAGTATCTACACATTTATTTCCTGAAGTTTCATCTCACTTGATGAGAGTTACACCTACCGCACATTTATTGGAATGGACTGATTGGGCAGAATTAATTTTAGTAGAACCGTATAAAATTGAAAAAGGTCATATTGTTATACCAGAAGTTCCCGGAACTGGAATAGAATTCAAAAAAGAAGTTTTAGAAAAATATAAAGTCGAATGTTAACTATTTGTTTTTAATAGGTGTTTATAGTTTTCACGAAATTTAGACATTTTTGGGTTAATTACTATCTCACAATAGGGCTGAGTTTTATTTAGGTTATAATAATTCTGATGATAGTCTTCAGCTGGATAAAATTCTTTAGTTGTATAAAGTTTAGTAACAATTGGTGACTCAAAATTATCGGCAATACTATCCATATAAGCATTGGCCTCATCCTTTTGGTTATCACTATTGAAGAAAATCATAGATAAATATTGTGAACCTATATCATTTCCTTGACCATTTGACTGTGTAGGATCATGGGTATTAAAAAACACTTCTAAAAGAGTCTTATAAGATATCTCTGATGATTTAAAATTGACTTCTATCGCCTCTACATGGCCAGTTCTTCCAGAACAAATCATTTCATATGTTGGTGATGTAATATTTCCTCCTATATAACCGGATACTACCTTATAAACTCCTTTTAACTGCAAAAATACAGCTTCTGTGCACCAAAAACATCCACCCGCAAAAATAGCTTTATCCATAACACCCCACCCTGCTCTGAAATAACTTCCAGGATTTACTGGTAGCGGAGGAGGGATTTGAACCCCCGACACATGGATTATGATTCCACTGCTCTAACCAACTGAGCTACTCCGCCGAACCCCCTAAGATCTCACAAATGATTGCACCTTCAAGGGGTGTAACGGACCTCCAAAAGGGTTGCTACCCTTGGATCTAAGCCCTCTTCCACTTCCAAGAAGGATCTGTTTGTGTATCCCTTAAGACGTCTTAAAAAACACCATATGGGAGGCACTTGTCAATCTTTTTATCGTCTTTGCCACACTGGTGCCACAATGGAGAAGAAAATGGCCACCATTCGTAAACGTCAAAACAAGTGGGAAGTCCAGATCCGGAGGAAGGGGTATCTGCCCCACAGTAAGTCTTTTATCTACAAACATGATGCCCAACTTTGGGCCCGGTCCAGGGAACGGTCCATGGATCTTGGAGAACACCTCCCTCCCCCTCCTTCGCATCTGACCCTCGGAAATTTACTGGCACGGTATGCCGAAGAGATCACTCCCTCTAAAAAAGGAGCTGCCACCGAACACAGACGGATCAACCGGCTGCTCCATGATCCCATCCACCGGTGTATCCCCTTTCCCAATTAACCCGGGAAGTGATGGCTGGGTTTCGGGACCGGAGATTACAAGACGGACCGATTGCCTGCCGGCATGATCTGGCCATCGTACAGCATTGTCTCAATGTGGCCATTAACGAATGGTCCCTTCCCTTAAAACACAACCCGGTAGAAGGCCTCCGTAAACCACCCCCTTCCAGGCCACGGAGCAGACGATTGTTTCCCGGAGAATATGACCGGTTACAGCAAGCCACTCTTGATATGCGTTGCCCGTATCTGTGGCCCGTGATTGAACTGGCCCTGGAAACAGCCATGCGAAAAGGAGAATTGTTATCGGTCTTATGGAAGCATGTCTATTTGGATAAACGGATGCTCTATCTCCCCGATACAAAAAACGGGGAAGA
>PTKJ01000035.1 GCA_002937675.1 Alphaproteobacteria bacterium MarineAlpha9_Bin1
AACATGGAGGGCTAGATTACCAGAACAAATGGGATCATTTCAGTGTGATGCACTCGAATTGTATACAAGTAAAATCATTAATAAGCCATTACATTTATCCGCACTATGTTCGCATACTTCTTTACTAGATTTGCTTTTGCCAGAGAGGGAAAGTTGTAGCAATATTTTTACCAGCAGTATAGATCTGATAGAACAACTTTCTTCAAAAAGTAAATTATGGATGTATGATTATATTAGATGGGAGATTTATTTTTTAAGTGAATTGGGATTTGGACTAGATTTAAAAAAATGTGCAGTAACTGGGAAAAAAGAAAGTTTAACTTATGTTTCTCCCAAGACTGGACGCGCCATCTCAAGAGAAGCTGCAGGAAAATGGGCGAATAGACTACTACCATTGCCACCCTTTATAATCAATGACTATTATGATGCTGAGCTATTCGGGAAGAATCTTCAAGAAGGAATAAAATTATCCAGTTATTTTCTAAATAAATATTCAGAATCAATTGGTCTAAAATTACCGTACGCGAGAAATGCTTTTGTAAAAAAAATCAGCAAATAAAATAATATTATTATAAGGTAAAATTGCAATAATCAATATGAGTATCATTATATAAAATGGCTAAGCCAAAATTTGAACAAGAAAATATAAAAAATTTAGCTTTCGAAGAGGCTCTTGGAGAGCGATATGTAGCATATGCTATGTCAACAATAGTTTCTAGGTCTTTGCCAGATGTAAGAGATGGTTTAAAACCAGTACATAGAAGACTTTTGTTTGCAATGAGAGAGTTAAAGTTGAATCCAGAGTCAGGATTTAAAAAATGTGCCAGAGTAGTGGGCGATGTGATAGGAAAATATCACCCTCATGGAGACCAGGCAGTGTATGATGCAATGGTGAGACTTGCCCAAGATTTTTCAGTCAGATACCCCTTAGTTGATGGGCAGGGAAATTTTGGTAGCATAGACGGAGATAATGCAGCTGCAATGCGTTATACCGAAGCAAGATTAACAAATATTTCAGAACTTTTATTAAAAGATATAGAAAATGATACAGTCGATTTTGTTTCAACTTATGATGGTGAAGACAAGGAGCCTGTAGTTATGCCGGCACTTTTCCCCAATCTATTAGCAAATGGAGCAACAGGAATTGCAGTAGGAATGGCAACTAACATTCCATCTCATAATATTTTAGAATTGTTAAAAGCTATAAGACATTTAGTAAATAATCCCAATGCTAGTATCAAATCTTTATTAAAGTATATAAAGGGACCAGATTTTGCCACTGGAGGTACTATAATAAGCAAT
The DNA here is from genome assembly GCA_002937675.1 of Alphaproteobacteria bacterium MarineAlpha9_Bin1. GTDB lineage: Bacteria > Pseudomonadota > Alphaproteobacteria > TMED109 > TMED109 > MarineAlpha9-Bin2. Next base: position 1,303 of record PTKJ01000035.1, read on the forward strand.
AAAGATGATATTAAGAGAGCTTACGAAACGGGAAAGGGATTTTTTAGGGTTAGATCTAGATGGCGTAAAGAAGAAAAGAGTCATGGACAATATATCATAATTATAGATGAAATTCCTTGGAGTGTAACAAAATCAAGGGTTTTAGATAGACTTTTAGAGTTAATTATTATGAAAAAAGTACCTATGTTGGCCGATATTAAAGATGAGTCTACTGAAGTAGTAAGAATAGTTATTTATCCCAAAAATAAAGATGTTGTTCCGGAAAAATTGATGGCGAGCTTATTTAATTTTTCTGATCTTGAATTAAGAATAAGTCTTAATATGAACGTAGTAGATGAAAATCAAGTTCCTAGAGTTATGAACTTAAAAGAAGTCCTACAATCATTCATTGAACACAGGAAAAAAGTTACTGTAAGAGCTAGTAAAAAACGTTTGGTTCAAATAGAAAATAGAAAAGAAATTTTGGAAGGATATCTAGTAGTTTTTGCTAATTTGGATGAAGTCATAAAAATTATTAGAGAAAAAAAAGACCCTAAAAAAATTATTATGAAGCGCTGGAATATGTCAGATTTACAAGCCGAGTCAATATTAAATTTGAGACTGAGGTTATTAAGAAAACTTGAGGAAGAATATATAAATGATGAGAAAAATAAAATTGCATCTGAAATTAGAACTTTAAAAAAACTTATTTCTTCGGATGAATTACTATTTAGAAGAATAGATACGGATATGAGAGATTTGTATACTTATTTCTCGAAAATTAAGAACATATCAAAAAGAAGAACTGTAGTTGATACCATTGATCAAATAGAAAATTTTCCTGTTGAAGAGTTTATTGAAGAGGAAGTAGTAACTTATGTTTTATCTAAAAACAACTGGATGAGACTCATTAAGGGAAATATTGATAGCATTGATGAAGTTAAATATAAGGAAGGAGATCAGAGAAAATTCTTATTGAAGGCTAAAAATACTGATAAAGTAATTATAGCTTCTAATCTGGGTAGAGTCTTTACAATAGATTTATATAAATTGTCTTCTGTCAGAGGAGGTTACGGTGAGCCAATAAGACTTTACATAGATCTTCCATCTGATCAAGATACTGTTTTCTCGTCTGTATATTTAGAAAGTAAAAAAGTTTTATGTATATCTAAAAATGGGAAAGGTTTTATCATTTCTTCTATGTCAGATTTATTAACTTTTACTAAGGCTGGAAAAACCATCCTGGAGTTAACAAAAGATGATGAATTGAAGAAAATGCTAATTATAGAAGAAGACCATGATCATGTAGCACTATTGAGCACAAATAGAAAATTATTAATAATTAAATTAAATGATTTGCCTATACAAAAAAGGGGAAAAGGAGTAATTTTACAAAAGATTAAGAACGGATTTATTTCTGATTCAATTTCATTTGACTTATCACAAGGTATAATTTGTCACACTAAAAGTGCTAAGAGAAGTTTTAAAGAATTGAATGCGTGGGTAGGGAAAAGGTCTCAAACTGGAAAAATCGTACCAAAAGGATTCCCTAAATCTAATGTTTTTAATCTTTAGATGATCTTGTGGGGGTGGGGTATAATTTGAATTTTTTAAATTTCTTAAAAACTTATATTGACAATATTAATAAAGCTGTAGGTGTTTTAATTGCGTGGCTTACGCTTTTTATGGTGGTGATCACTGCATTAGTCGTTTTGTTGCGTTATGGATTTAGTATAGGTTTTATATGGATGCAGGAATCGGTAAGGTTTATGTATGCTGCAGTATTCTTATTATGCGCTGGCTACACTTTGCTCGAAGACAAACATGTTAGAGTAGATGTCTTTTATTTAAAAATGAGTGAAAGAAAAAAAGCTATTGTAGATATACTGGGTACCATGTTTTTATTATGGCCTGTTTGCTTTGTAATACTTTATTTCTCTTGGAACTATGTATTAAATTCTTGGGTTCTCTTGGAAGGATCTCTGGAAGAAAGAGGTTTGCATCTTGTCTATGTTATGAAGACATTTATATGGTGTTTTTCTATACTTTTAATTATTCAGGGAATCTCAAACATAATAAAATCTCTGAATTTAATCTTAAAAAAGTAGTTTAAAATATGTTTAGTGCAGAAGTAATAATTGTACTGATGCTAGTAGTTTTGTTATCAGTTTTGCTTACTGGTTTCCCAGTAGCATTCACTTTATCAGGTGTAGCTCTTCTATTTGGTTTGTTTGGTGCATTGTTTGGCGTATTTGATCTAGCTTTTATTCAAGCATTGCCAAATAGAATTTATGGGATCATGACTAATGATTTACTTATCGCAGTACCTTTATTTGTGTTTATGGGGGTAATGTTAGAAAAATCAAAAATTGCAGAAGAGCTTTTAGATACTATGGGACTTTTGCTTGGTGGGTTAAAAGGGGGACTAGGAGTATCTGTTACTTTGGTTGGTGCACTTTTAGCGGCCTCTACTGGAATAGTCGGGGCCACTGTTGTAACAATGGGTTTGTTAGCACTACCTACAATGCTGAAAAGAGGATATGATCCAGCAATATCTTGTGGTTCAATATGTGCTGCTGGAACGTTAGGCCAAATTATTCCTCCGTCCATCGTTTTAATATTATTAGGAGATCAAATTTCTGCTGCCTATCAACAAGCGCAGTTAGCTAAGGGGAATTTCGCTCCTGAAGCAATTTCTGTAACAGATTTATTTATGGGTGCACTACTACCAGGATTATTTCTGGTTGTTTTGTATATTATTTGGCAGTTTATATATGCTAATATTTATCCTAAAAGCATGCCTCCTATACCTGAAGAAGAAAGATCTGCAATCTCAAGAAAAGAATTGCACAAAAGGGTTATAAAAGTCCTAATTCCTCCCCTATTGTTGATGGTAGCTGTTTTGGGCTCTATTATTATGGGTTTAGCTACTCCTACGGAATCTGCTGGAGTTGGCGCTGTTGGAGCTATGCTTCTTGCATTTTCTAGAAAACAATTAAAATTTAATGTATTGAAAAAGGTTGTAGTATCTACTGCACAAACCACATCTATGGTGTTCACTATATTGATTGGGGCAGCAATGTTTAGTCTAGTATTTAGGGGGTTTGGAGGTGATGATATGGTAGCTGAATTTTTATTTGGTATAGAAGGAGGAGTTGTAACGGCGATAGTGATTACAATGATTCTTATGTTTATTCTGGGATTCTTTTTAGATTTTATCGAAATAATATATGTTGTAATACCTATTATAGGACCAGCCATTTTAATGATGGATGTTAATCCATTATGGTTTGCAGTTATGATTGCTGTAAATTTGCAGACTTCTTTTTTAACTCCTCCTTTTGGGTTTTCGCTTTTTTATTTACGAGGAGTTGCTCCAAAAACTGTTACAACTAATCACATATATAAAGGAGCTGCTCCTTTTGTTTTAATACAATTATTTATGTTAGGCATATTGGCAATCTTTCCTGAATTAGCTACATGGTTGCCTGAAATTATATATAATTAATTTTTATAATTATGCTAATATCTAACATGATCAAAAATATACCTATTTTTTTCATATTTTTTTTATTTTCTTTCACTACCTATGCAGAGGAGAATATTTATCAGGCAGAATACATTCCTTTAATTTGCAGAGGAGTGAGCTATGAAGATAATGAGATATATTTTGCTTCTTGGACATTTGCTCCCACAGGAGGCAGTGGCTCTGAGCTTGATATACGTTATAATGGTGACAAGAGACTCGGAAAAATAAGGACAACTGTGTATAGCAATGGGGACTTATATGGTAGAGGAAAATGGATAGGTAGAACTGCATCTAAAACGTATAATACGCTATTAACAATAAATTTTTATTATGAAACTAAAAAATTCATTTTAGTATCGCTGTTTAATCCTGATAATTTTCACTTAGAAGGAAAATGTAAATAATGTTGTATTGGTAAGATTTGTGTTAGAAGAGAATATAGTCGTTAAAAACATAACAAATATTAGTTCACCCCTAATAATTTCTTTGCCTCATAGTGGAAATAGGTATAGTGCTGATTTTTTAAGAAAAAGTCTATTGAGTTTAAGTGAACTAAAAAAATCAGAAGATGCATTCGTAGATGAATTATGGGAATTTTCTTTGGAGTCAGGATATTGCTATATTAAATCTCTCATCCCCCGTGTTTACGTTGATTTAAATAGGCACCCCTTAGAACTAGATCCTCTGATGATATCTTCAAAGATACCAAACTTTAAGCAATCAAAGTCTTTGAAAGCTCTTTCAGGCATAGGAGTTATTCCAAAAGTTTCCGTTTATGGTAATAGTATTTATGCTGATAATTTATCTCGAGCTGAGGTCATAAAACGCCTACTTTCTTGTTATTTTCCATATCATAAAATGTTAAAATATCTAATTAAATTATTAAAATCTAAGTTTGACGATATCCTAATATTAGACTGTCACTCTATGCCCTCGGAAACTCTGCCTAAAAGTTCCGCTGAAGTGGACATAATTTTAGGTAATAACTTTGGTCACTCAATATCAGAAAAAATATCTAATTCAATAAAAAATAATTTTCAAAATTTAGGGTTTACTACTACTGAAAATTATCCATATTCGGGGGGATTTATTACCCAATATTATGGAGACCCTATAAATGGGATTCATGTGCTACAAATAGAAATAAATAGGTCAATTTATATGAATGAAAAAAAGTTAAAAAGGTTATCAAATATTTCTATAATTTCTAACAAACTAAAAAAAATAATTGAATCTTCTATACGTGATCTGTAGAGGCTAAAACTATATATAGATTGCTCTATATTTACTTAGCAAAGTCATACCTCTGAAAAACATAAAAATTAAAAAAGAAATCCATAAGCCATGATTGTCTAGATAGGGTACTAATATAATTATTGATAAAATATAAACTGTAAAACTAATTAACATCGAATTTCTCATTATTCTGGTTTTTGCTGTACCTATATATACTCCATCTAGATGAAAGGCTAAAAATGAAATAACGGGGGAGATCGTCATCCAAGGAAGATACGTACTTGTAGATAAAATGACTTCGTCAATATTGGTTATGATTTTTATAATATGTAGACCATAAAACCAATATAAAAGAGAATACATAATTGCAACTACAAATGATATTATTCCTGTAAGCATTATTATTTTTTTTAATAAAATTTTTTTCTTTGCTCCGTAGGCATTTCCTACTAACACCTCAGCAGCCTGCGCAAAACCGTCTAGACCGTACGATAAAAACATTTGTAATAAAATTAATATTGAGTTTGCAGCAAGAATTAAATTTCCTAATCTTGCTCCTATTGCAGTGAACATCATGATGGAAGTTAGAATGAGTATAGTTCTAATAAAAAAATCTATATTGGATACAATAATTTTTTTAAGAACTTTATTAAATTTTGTACTGAAACTAAAAATCCTAAATTCAGGAAAAGTATTTTTAATTATTATTATTCCTAATGAGACTCCTATCCATTCAGAAATAAGAGTTCCGTACGCTATTCCTATTACGCCGTAAGATAAAAATACTCCCAAGTAAAAATCTAGTGCTATGTTGACTAAATTAGTTACGATTGTAATGATAACGACTTTCCAGGGTTTGTTACTCCCTATTAATATGCCAAGAATTACTAAATTTAAAAGAACTGCTGGAGCACCCCAAAAACGAATATCAATATATGTCTGTGCTACTATTTTTATATCTTCACTAGGACCTAATATTAGTAAGCATAAATCTCTTAAAGGAATAGATAATATGATGATTAATATTCCACAAAATAGTGCTATAGAAATAGTCTTTTGAACAATATCTTCTGCATCCTTAAGATTACTTCTTCCCCATGCTTGTGCAATATATCCTGTAGTGCACATTCTTAAAAAACTAAAACTCCAGTAAATTAAGGAAAATGTAGCAGCGCCTATGGCTACCGATCCAATTTCTGTAGTTCCTATCCTTCCAACTATAGCTGTATCAACTAAACCCAGCAAAGGAATAGAAATGTTTGATAAAATCATTGGTATTGCAATGAATAAAATAGCTTTGGTATCTGATAGTAAGTTGTTGTTCATTTTTAATTTCTCATAATCAATAAATTTGGTTTAAGATTAGCAATATAATATAAATTATTATTTTTATTTAGGTTAACCTATGGATATTACTCTAATAGAAAAAGCAGCAAAATATATATATGATTGTAGAATTAATAATAGGATATTTCATTCAATACCTAAAGAATGTATTCCTGAAAAAGAGGAAGACTCATATTTAATACAAAAAAGGTTACATAAATTATTAGACGAAAAAAATAAAGATAAGGTTATCGGAAGAAAGATTGGTTGTACAACTCCAGTAATGCAAAATTATCTTGATATAAAAACTCCTTGTGCAGGAAGAATAAGATCTAAAAGTTGCCTAACATCTAACACAGAGATTCCTTTTGAAAATTTTAATAGAGTAGGAGTTGAATGTGAAGTAGCCATAAGTTTATCATCAGACTTATACTGTAAAAAAAATATATCAGAAGAGTGTCTATATAATTCAATTGATAAAGTTATTGTGGCAATAGAAATTGTTGACGATCGATATTTAAACTGGAAAACACTCGGTGCCAAGCAATTGATATCAGATGATTTTTTTGGCTCAGGATGTGTACTAGGCGATTTTGTATCAATAAATGATATAAAAAATTTAAAGAAAATTAGAGGGTTTATGTATATTAATGGTAAAAATGTGGGCTCAGGAATGGGTGTAGATATTATGGGAGATCCTATTTTAGCACTTGAATGGATAGTGGGAAGAAAAGATGTAATAGGGGACTTTTTACCATCAGGATCTGTAGTTTTATTAGGCAGTTTGGTGCAAACAAAATGGTTAAATAAAGGAGATGAAGTAAAAATATTTATTGATAAAATTGGTGAAAGTAGAGCTATTTTTTTTTAATTTTTTGAAAATATATTATGATTAAAGTTTTATATTACCTTTTTTTATTATTTATAAGTTTATCGTCCATAGTAATTGTTATTATGATATCTGTCTTATGGAGATATGGAAATTCTTTGCCTGATTATAAGCAACTTAGTTCCTATGAACCTCCCACAGTAACACGTTTTTTTAGCCAAGATGGAAAATTGCTAGAAGAATACTCTGTAGAAAATAGAGTTTATGTTCCTATCTCTATCGTGCCTAAAATACTAATTAATGCGTTTTTAGTAACAGAGGATAAGAATTTTTATAACCATGAGGGGTTAGATTTTAAAGGCATTTCAAGAGCAATACTTCAAAATTTATTCAATATTATAAAGGATAAGAGGCTTGTTGGAGCATCTACAATAACACAACAAGTAGCTAAGAATTTTTTATTGGATAATGAAGTATCCTTTGAAAGAAAAATTAAAGAAGCGCTTTTAGCATTAAGGATAGAAAGAACTTTATCAAAGGATAAAATTTTAGAATTATATTTGAATGAGATTTTTTTAGGCTTTAGATCTTACGGAATAGTGACTGCTGCACAAAATTATTTTAATAAATCTATTGATGAATTAACCCTGTCAGAAGTAGCATTTTTGGCAGGCTTACCTAAGGCTCCGAATAATTATAACCCCATAACCAAAAAACATGTTGCTAAAATGAGAAGAAATTATGTTTTAAAACGTATGGTTGATGAAGGAATAGTACATAGACGAGAAGCCGATCGTGCTGCAGAAGAAGATATAATAATAGCCAAAAGATCATTTGAAGAATATTTAGATGCCCCATATTTTTCTGAAGAAGTTAGAAAAAAAATAATATCTTATTTTTCTAAGGAAGAATTTTATAATGGGGGATATTATGTTTCCACCACATTAGATTCAGTTTTACAAAAGCATGCTGAGGACTCCTTGATTTGGGGAATAGAGAATTATGATAAAAGGAGGGGTTGGAGAGGTGTTTTACATATTTTCAAAGAATCTGAAATTAAAAAAGATTGGCATTATCATTTGAGTAAATTTTCACAACATAGATTAAATAAGAATAAACTTCTTGCTACTGTTATAAGTATTTCTAATTCAGAAATTATTATTGGGCTTGAAGATGGCCAAACAGGAGTATTGGATCTAAACAAGTCTTCGTGGATATTCTCTAATCTGAATGACGATAAAACATATTCAGTAACTAATTATGTTGAAAAGACAATAAATATAGGAAGTGTCTTTCTGGTAAGAAAAAATATTTATGGAGAAGATTCCATTACTTACTCTTTGTATCAGAAACCAGAGGTTAATGGAGCGATTGTTGTAATAGATGCCTTGTCAGGAAAAATTTTAGCTATGGTTGGGGGGTATGATTATGAACAAAATAAATTTAATAGAGTGACACAAGCTTTCAGACAATCTGGCTCTGCTTTTAAACCATTCGTTTATTTGGCAGCTCTTGAAAACGGAATGACTCCGTCTACTACTATATTAGATAGTCCTCTTGTAATAGATCAGGGACCAGGATTGGAAGAATGGATTCCCAAAAATTATACAGGATCATATTATGGTGCCAGCACTTTAAGAACTGGCCTAGAAAAATCAAGAAATGTCATGACGGTTAGATTAGCAAACACCATAGGGATAGAGAAAATTGTTGAGATAGCTGAGCGTTTCCATCTTGGAAGTTATCCTGCACAATTAGCAACCTCCCTAGGCGCAGGGGAAACTACTCTACTAAATTTAACGTCTGCCTATGCCAGTTTTATTAACGGAGGAATGTTAATAAAGCCTAAGTTTATTGAAAGTATACATGATAGGAATGGTAAAATTGTATATAGGAGAGACAAAAGGAACTGTAGGGTATGTTCAGCGGAAAATATAGGAAATGAAATTTTTGATATTCCCAATATGTATACAAGAGTAATAGATGAAAACCATGCTTTTCAGATTTCTTGGCTTTTACAAGGTGTTATAGAAAATGGTACAGGAAAAAAACTTAAACATATCAGTAATTATATAGCAGGAAAAACCGGTACTACCAATAAAAATAAAGATGCGTGGTTTATAGGTTTTTCTTCAAATTTATTAGTTGGTGTATACATAGGGTATGATTTGCCTCAGAGCCTTGGCGATAAAGAAACTGGGGGAGCAGTAGCTGCTCCTGTATGGGGAGATTTTATGAAAAAAGCTATAAGTATCATACCAGGAAAGCCTTTTAAAATTCCGAAGAATATTGAATTAGTCAAGATAGACGCTCTTACTGGATTGCTCCCAAATGGAGATACTAAAAAAATTATATACGAAGCTTTTGTAAAAGGTACTGGCCCACTTACTGATAGACAGGATATGATTAGAGATGATAGAAAACTTAAGCCATTAGAGGGACAAATATATTAGTAATAAAATTAAATAATGTATGACTTGATTTTTAAATGAATGGATAATTTATGAGTTCAGATCTAGAAAATATTATAAAAAGAATAAAGATCTCCTTAGATTCTATGCGGAGGCATCTTTGACCTGGATAATTCAAAACTCAAATTGAAAGAACTGGATGTTCAAATAGAAAAAGAAAGTTTTTGGACAGATAATATAGAGGCTCAAAAAGTAATGAAAGAGAGGAATACATTAGGAAAAAAAATTACTGATTTTGAATCACTAAAATTAGAAATAGATGAAATTATCAATTTGATAGAATTAGCTAGAGAAGAAACTGATCAGGATATTTTAGTAGAAGGACAAAATAAGCTCAAAGAATTTGAATCTCTCATAAAGAAAAAAGAGTTGGAATTATTATTATCAGGTGAGGCAGATCAGAATGACGCGTTTCTAGAAATTAATGCAGGAGCAGGAGGTACTGAAAGTCAGGATTGGGCGAAAATGTTACTTAGAATGTACTCTAGATGGTGTGATAATAAAAATTATAAAATAGATTATTTACAAGAACATCAAGGTGAAGAGGCAGGATTAAAGTCTGTATCAATTAAAATTTCTGGTGATTATGCTTATGGGTGGCTTAAAAAAGAATCTGGTGTGCACAGATTAGTTAGAATCTCACCCTTTGATTCACAAAATCGTAGACATACTTCTTTTGCAAGTGTTTGGGTTTACCCAGTAGTAGATGAAAATATAGAAATAAATATTGATGACAAAGATATACGGGTTGATACCTATAGATCTTCAGGTGCGGGAGGTCAACATGTAAATAGAACAGATAGTGCAGTTAGAATAACGCATCTTGAAACTAATATAGTAGTTCAATGTCAAAGCAATAGATCCCAACATCAAAATAAAGCCGAAGCATATAAAATGTTACGAGCACGATTATATGAACTCGAATTGCAAAAAAAGCAAGATCAAAAGAAATCTAAAGAATCTAGCAAAACTGAGATAGGTTGGGGACATCAAATTAGATCCTATGTCTTACAACCATATCAACTTGTAAAAGATTTAAGAACTGGAGTTGAAAGTTCAAACTACCAAAGTATTTTAGATGGGGATATTGATATTTTTTTAGAATCCGCCTTATCAGAAAAAGTTTAATTCAAAAAACTACTAATTTAAAATTTTCTTTATTTCTTCCTCTACTTCATTAACATGATCTTTTACTTTAACTTTTCTCCAAATTTTTATTATAATATGGTTTTTGTCTATTAAGAATGTGGATCTTTCTATTCCCATATATTTTCTACCATACATCGATTTCTCTACCCAAACTCCAAAATCGTTACAAACTTTTCCATCAAAATCTGAAGCAAGAATAATTTTTAAATTATGTTTATCTCTAAATTTATTATGTTTTTCAACACTATCTTTTGATATTCCAATTACTGTAATATTATTTTTTTTGAAAAAAAGATGGGATTTACTAAAGTCTGTTGCTTCTATTGTACAACCAGGAGTGTCGTCTTTCGGGTAAAAATAAATTACAAATAAATTATTTATGTCCTTGGAGGTGTCTATTGTTCCATTACCATCTCTGGGTAAAGCAAAACTTTTAGCTTTGCCACCTTCTCTAATTCTTATCATTTTTATACTCTATTTTAGTTTTAAAAGTGCAATTTATAATATATCAATAATAATTATTATTAAAATGTTCTTAGGAAAATAGTTTGTTTGAAAAAAATAATAAATCAACATTAATTAAGTTTTTATTAAGAAAATGTGTTTTTTATTTTCTAAGGATTATTACTTTAGTTTTAGGAATAGTGCTTTCTACATTTTTAATTAGTTGTTTAATTTTGGTTATTATTATTTATTCCAATGATAAATTAGAAATCAAAGATGATGATTTTCACTTAAGTTATCTAATTAATTGGTACTATGGATATGATATTTCATTTAGCTCATTTATAATAGATATTGCAGAAAATAATTTTCTTAAACTAGAAATAAATGACTTATTTTCAAATGAGACCATTGATGGAAATGAATTATCTATAAAGAAAGTAATATTAAGTCTAGATTCTCAGTCACTATATTCAGGTAAGTTCCGTATTGCAAAATTATATTTAGAAAATCCAAATATTGAGTTTAGATTGGAAAATTTTACTAACAATGGTTATCTGAAGGATAATTATATCAAAAATTATTTATATAAATATTTATTAGATTCTGATCAACTAAACCTAGTAAATGGAAAACTTCAGATTAAAAATATTGAAAATAGGTCAAATTATCAATTTTCAAATATAAATTTAAGTACGACATATCATAATGGAAAAAGTGAATTAGTAGGTCAATTTGTTTTAGAAGATTTGATATCAAAGTTTAATTCTACTCAATTTAAAATTAAAATTGTAGATAATAATAATTCTTTGGAGACAGAAGTTAATTTTATTTCTCTAAATCCTTCTTTACCAGTTTTAGAAATTATTGATATTAGTGAACTGAAATATTTTGATATTCCATTTTCAGGAAAACTCAACTTTTTAATTAAGAATAGAAAAGTAGAAAAAATAAAATACTTAGTTTATTCCAATAGTGGGAGTATAAAATTACCGAAGCATTTCTTAGAAAATAATTTTATAGATTTTTATGAAACTTTTATAATAAAAAACTTAAGATCTAAGGGTTCATTTGAGTTATATAGTCGTAAAATAAATGTGGATGAACTGAATTTTGAAGTATT
>PTKJ01000036.1 GCA_002937675.1 Alphaproteobacteria bacterium MarineAlpha9_Bin1
TTATTACTTTAGTTCCGCCCTGCACAGAAACGCCGGATGGTTTGTTTATTGCCATCATGTCGTCATCTTTATAAAGAATCTGTTCATTGATAATTTTTTCTGATAATGCTGATGAAGCTTTGTTAATTATTTTTTTATTAGAAACATGAAAATGAGGAATTCTTACTTTGTTTCCTAGTTCTAAACGTAGAAAGCCTTTTGCTCTATGTCCATCTACCCTTATTTGACCTGTTCTTAATAGTTTTTGTACCGAAAAAAAATTTAGACTTTTACAATGATTTAATACAAACTTATCTATTCTGCTACCTACTTCATGAGATTTAATAACAAAGATTCCTGATTTCAAAGTCATTTTTATCCTATTAAACGATAAAAATTAAAACCCATAAAAAAGCCACCAATTGATAGTAATACTGATATAAGTACATATATTACGGCTATTAAATATTGTCCTTTCTCTGTAATATAAAATACTTCTAATGCAAAAGCAGAAAAGGTAGTAAATGCTCCTAAAACTCCTACTTGTAAAAAAATCTTCAAATTATCAGAAATTGTTGGGTCCTTAAAAGACCAAGTAATTAAAATTCCTAATAAAAATGACCCTACAACATTGCAACTAAGAACTCCTAGAGGCATAATAATCAATGAAAAATTGATGAAGAATTTGACTACAATATATCTTAAAACCGCTCCTATCGCACCTCCCAGAGCAACTGCTATAATAGAAGCCATCTGTAATATCCTTTTAGATAAAAATCTAACTTAACGAAGTTATTTTAGCAAAATATTTTTAAATGAAATTATTCAAACTTGAACTATTAAAAAATACTAGTGATATTAGAGGGTCTCTTCAGTTTTTGAATCTTCTTTCTTAGCTAATACTGGGCCGCTATCCAGACCTTTAGTTTCAACGTTTCTATCTATTAATTCTATAATAGCCATAGGGGCATAATCTCCATACCTATTTCCTGCTTTAACAATTCTTGTATACCCACCAGCTCGAGAAGAGTAACGTTCCGCTATCTCACCAAATAATTTATCTATTTTTGCATCGGGGGATAATTTTGCAATAGCCTGCCTTCTATCATGAAGCGTACCCCTTTTTCCTAAGGTAATTAATTTTTCAACTATAGGCCTCAATTCTTTAGCTTTAGCCAATGTAGTATGAATTTGTTCGTGCTTTATTAATGACGCAGCCATATTTGCAAACATAGATTTACGATGAGAACTAGTACGATTTAATTTTCTATTTGCTATTCTATGTCTCATAATTTAAACCCTCTCATATGTTAAGTCGAAATTATCTTAATAAGTATCCTCTAACTTTTTAGCAAGTTCTTCTATGTTTTCAGGAGGCCACTCTTCTACTATCTGACCTAGATTTAGACCCATAGTTGCCAAAACTTCCTTTATTTCATTCAAGGATTTTCTTCCAAAATTTGGCGTTCTCAACATTTCATTCTCAGTTTTTTGCACTAGATCTCCAATATAAACTATATTATCATTTTTTAAGCAATTAGCAGAACGTACAGAAAGTTCAAGTTCTTCAACCTTTTTCAATAGATTTGGATTATAAAGAGACTCTATAGAAATTTCTTCTTCCTTTACCTCCGGCTCAGGTTCTTCAAAATTAACGAACATACCCAATTGCTCTATCAATATTCTTGAAGAAAGAGCAACAGCTTCTTCAGGTGTTACAGTACCATCTGTCTCCACATCTAATAATAAACGATCAAAATCAGTATCTTGACCTACCCTAGCATTTTCAACCTTATATGAAACACTTCTAACGGGACTAAAAATAGCATCTACTGGTATCAACCCGATTGCAGCATCAACTGGTCTATTATCTACCGCTGGTGCATATCCGCTTCCAGTATCTATAGTAAATTCTATATTTATATTTGAACCCTTATCTAAGTTACACAAAACCAACTCAGTATTTATAATTTCAACGTTTGAAGAACTTTGAATCATGCCAGCTGTCACTTCACAAGGACCTTTAGCACTTAAATAAACTATAGTAACATCGTCAACATGTGACTTTACTATAATATTTTTTATATTCAGTATTAAATCAACTACATCCTCTCTTACACCTTGTATAGTTGAAAATTCGTGCAATACATTTTCAATTTTAACTGCTGTTATGGCTGCACCTTGTAATGTGGATAGCAAAACTCTTCTTAAAGCATTACCGAGAGTCAATCCATACCCTCTCTCGAGGGGCTCTGCAACAACTGTTCCTTTATTATCATCACCTTTAGTCACTATATTTACAGTGCTAGGCTTAATTAAATCATTCCAATTTTTTTCTATCACTATTAATTCCTCAATTTTATATCAAATATATAATTTAAATATATAGAGTTTTATTTAAAACTCTTATCAAACTCGTCTACGTTTTGGTGGTCTACAACCATTGTGCGGTATGGGAGTGACATCCCTTATAGATGTTATTCCAAATCCTACAGTTTGAAGTGCTCGAAGAGCAGATTCTCTCCCTGAACCAGGTCCACTTACTTGTATTTCAAGTGTTTTTAATCCGTGTTCTTGAGCTTTTTTTCCTGCATCTTCAGCTGCTAGCTGGGCTGCAAAAGGAGTCGATTTTCGTGACCCCTTAAAACCTTGTGCACCAGCAGAAGACCAAGCTACCGCATTACCTTGATGATCTGTAATTGTAATAATTGTGTTATTAAAAGTAGAATTAACATGGGCAATCCCCGAAGTTATATTCTTTTTTTCTTTCTTTTTTTTTGTTTCCTTTGCAGCCATTATCTACCCTTTTTTTTTAAGTTGTTTTTTTACCTGCTATGGCCATTCCTCGTCCTTTGCGAGTTCTGGCGTTAGTACTAGTTCTTTGCCCCCTAACAGGGAGCCCTTTTCTATGTCTTATTCCCCTATAACAACCTGAATCCATCAATCTTTTAATATTTATTGAGACTGAACTTCTCAATTCACCTTCAACCGAACTTTTTGAAACTATATTTCTAATATTAGTAAGTTCATTATCTGTAAGGTCATTCAATCGTCTTTTGGAATCAACACCTACTTCTTCTACGATTTTCTTTGCTCTACTTTTGCCAATTCCATATATATATGTTAAGGCAATCTCCACTCTCTTATTCGCGGGTAAATTTACCCCAGCAATTCTTGCCACTTTATTATCTCCTATAAATAACCATTTTGAATTCGGATCTGAAAATATATTCTCTTAGCTATCAAGTCAATGATAACTATCTTATTTTTTTTACCAGATCTAAAATTTGTTCTGTAACTGTCTTAATTGGAGCCAAACCATCTATAGAGTTTAATATTTTTTTATCACGGTAATATGGTAATAAAGGTTCTGTTTCACAGTGATATGCTTTAATCCTAGCCATGGCAGTTTTTTCATTATCGTCTTTTCTTCTAATAAAATCTCTAGAACCACAAATATCACAAGCATTCTCTAGTTTAGGCTTTAAAGTAGCATCATTATAGCTAGCTCCACAATTTTTACATGTAAATCTTCCAATAATTCTATTTACAAGTTTTGAGTCTCTTACCCCAAACTCAATCACTGCATTTATTACAAGACCTCTACCCTCTATAATTTTATCCAACTTTTTAGCCTGAGGTATAGTACGAGGAAATCCATCTAGAATAAAACCTTGATTGCAATCTTTTTGACCTGTTCTTTCTTGTATAATATTAGCAACTATACCATCAGATACAAGCTTACCTTTTGCCATAACTTCTGCAGCTAATTTTCCAGTCTTAGTACTAAGCTCAACAGCTTCTCTTAACATATCTCCTGTTGACAAATGTGGACAACCTATTGCATTTGAAAGTATTTTAGCTTGTGTCCCTTTTCCACACCCTGGAGGTCCAAATAATATAACAATCATTAAATTCGCCCCCTTAGTTTGGATTTTTTTATGAGCCCCTCATATTGTTGAGCTATCAAATGAGAGTGTATCTGCGCCACAGTATCCATTGTAACATTCACTACTATTAAAAGACTTGTTCCCCCAAAATAGAAGGGAACAGAGTATTTAGATATCAATATTTCTGGCAGCAAACAAACTGCACTCAAATAAAGCGCACCAATTACAGTGAGCCTAGTTAAAACGTAATCTATGTATACGGCAGTATTTTCACCTGGTCTGATGCCAGGAATAAATCCACCATTTTTTTTCAAATTATCTGCTGTATCACTTGGACTAAAAACTATAGAAGTATAAAAAAAAGCAAAAAATGCAATAGCAGAAACATATAAAGCCATATACAAAGGTTGGCCTCTTCCTAGTAAAGAAGTTACATCCATTAGCCAGCCTGGACCAGATCCAGCATTAAAGCTCATAACAGTAACTGGTAAAAGTAGTATAGAGGAAGCAAATATAGGGGGAATTACTCCTGCTGTATTCAATTTAAGTGGCAAATGACTTGATTCTCCTCCAAACATTTTCATACCTACTTGCCTTTTAGGGTATTGGATTATTATTCTTCTTTGGGCTCTTTCTATAAATACTATGAAACCTATTACCGCCACTGCCATCATTAGAAGAAATAAAATAAAAATTCCTGAAAGTGCCCCTGTTTTTCCTAGCTCCAATGTTGAAACTAAAGATACGGGTAAATTAGCGACTATCCCGGCCATAATTATCATAGAAATTCCATTACCTATTCCCCTTGCCGTAATCTGTTCTCCTAGCCACATCAAGAAAACGGTACCTCCAGTTAAGGTAACAACAGTAGTAAATTTAAAAAATAATCCGGGATTTATTACAGCTGGGCCCGAAGAAGAGGTAACACCCTCTAAGCCTGTAGCTATTCCAAGACCTTGAATTGAGGCCAACAGTACTGTCCCATATCTTGTATATTGAATTATTTTTTTTCTACCCGATTCCCCTTCTTTTTTTAAAGCAGCAAGATGAGGAGAAGCCGTTGTCATAAGTTGAATGATTATTGAAGCTGAAATATATGGCATAATATTTAATGCAAATATTGCCATACGACTTAGCGCACCCCCAGCAAATACATCAAACATGCCAAGAATTCCACTTGAGTTCTGCTGAAAAACGTCACTTACTGCCTGTGAATCTATTCCTGGTAAAGGAATATAGGTGCCTAGTCTATATACTATTAAGGCAGCTAGCGTAAACCAAATTCTTTTTTTTAATTCCGTTGCCTTTGCCAGAGCCCCAAAATTTACTGTAGAAGCTAATTGTTCAGCTGCCGATGCCATTTTATCCTCTTTAACCTGTTAATAACAAAATATTGCAAAACTATTTAGACTCAATATCTGTTTCTTTATTATTTTTTTTACTTTTTTCGTCTACAATAACATTAGCTCGAGAAATCAAACTAACTGTTCCTCCAGATTTTTTAATTGCATCCTTAGCCGTTTTAGATATTGCAGATAATTCTATATTAACACTTGATTTTAATTTACCTTTTCCGAGTAATTTTAAATCATTTTTTTCTTTAGACAGTAAACCTGCCTCTTTTAAAACAGATTTATTAATTAATTTCTTTATATTTAACTTTCCTAGATCAATAGCTGTTTGTAAATCTGACAAGTTTACTATTTCATAAGATTTCCTAAAATAATTCTTAAACCCATGTTTCGGCAATCGACGGTATAAAGGCATCTGTCCACCTTCAAATCCTTTAATAGAAACACCTGACCTTGATTTTTGACCCTTATGACCTTTACCTGCAGTCTTTCCAGTTCCAGAACCTATACCTCTTCCTACCCTCTTCCTATTAGATCTGGAGGCTTCATTATTTTTAAGATTGTTCAACCTCATTCCATTATCTCCATCTTAGAATTCTAATCCGCCACTTTTATGATAGATACTAGGTGTTTAACTTTATTAACCATACCTCTCACCGATGGTGTATCTTCTAAAATACTTGTACGATCAATTTTGTTTAAATTTAGACCTATAAGAGTCTTCTTTTGATCAGATTGTCTTCCTATAGGGCTAGCAATTTGTTTAATTTTTATTTTTGAATTACTCATTAGTGTTAGACTCCACATTATCTTGTTCAGATTTTTTTGTATCCTTTTTTCCAACAACTGTACTAACCTTTAGTCCTCTGCGAGCTGCAACTTGCCTAGGAGATTGTAAGTTGCTTAATGCTTTAAAAGTTGCCCTAACCATATTATATGGATTAGATGTACCTTGCGACTTGGTGACCACATCTTGGACTCCTAGAGTTTCAAATACAGCCCTCATTGGACCCCCAGCAATAATTCCTGTTCCTGCAGGGGCACTTCGGACTAAAACCTTTGCAGCTCCATGAGTTCCTATGACATCATGATGAACTGTCCTGCCCTCCCTCAAAGGCACTCTAATCATTGATTTTTTTGCCTTATCTGTGGCTTTTCTAATTGCCTCAGGTACTTCTTTAGCTTTGCCAGAAGCAAAACCAACTCTTCCTTTAGAATCTCCCGCAACCACTAAAGCAGCAAATCCAAAACGTCTTCCTCCTTTTACTACCTTGGCCACTCTATTAATACCAACAAGTTTGTCTATAAGACCATCTACGTTATTTTGGCTTTTTTTACCTCTTGCCATTACTTTCTCCTAATTATTCAAATTTAAAAAATTAGTCCACCAGCCCTTGCTGAATCAGCTAAAGCTTTAACTCGACCATGGTATAAATATCCACCTCTATCAAAAACCACTTCTTTAACTCCTAAATCTTTGGCTTTTTTAGCTATTAGTTCACCTATCTTTTTGGCTGCACCTACATTTCCACCATAAACTTTTTGTTTTTTAAATTGCTCTTCCAAAGTTGATGCAGCAAACAATGTTTTCCCAGTTTTATCATCAATAACCTGAGCAAAAATATTTTTATTAGAACGGTAAACACATAGCCGAGGCTTATCTACAGACTTTTTCTTTAAATTATATCTATTTCTACTTCTACGCCTCATATATGTTTCTTTATCTCTAAGCACCACAATTCACCTCTTATTTTTTCTTTCCTTCTTTTCTTCGAATATACTCTCCCTCGTAGCTTATTCCTTTACCTTTATAGGGTTCAGGTTTTCTCAAAGCTCTTATCTCTGCAGCAAATTGCCCTACTCTTTGTTTATTTGCACCAAAAATTTGTATTTCTGTCGGTTTAGCACATTTGACAGAAATATCCGCAGGAATTCCAACTTTTATATCATGGCTATAACCTAATTGTAATTGAAGTATTCCCGGTTCAACAGATGCTCTATAACCTACACCCTTAACCTCTAAGATTTTTGAAAAACCCTCACTTACGCCTTTAACCATATTACCTATTAAACTACGGGTAAGCCCCCACTGGGATTTTGAATTTTTATCATTATTTAGAACCTTAACTTCTATTTGTTTTTTGCTATGTTGTAATTCGACATTATCTGAAAGATCCATACTAAGAGAACCTTGCTCACCTTTTACAGAAAGTTTTTGTCCCTCAACCAATAACTCAACCCCTTCAGGAATTAAAATTGGATTTTTACCTACTCTAGACATTCATTACCCCTAAAAGACACTACACAAGATTTCACCGCCCACATTCTTTTGGCGGGCATCATGATCCGTCATTACTCCACTTGAAGTAGATATAATTGATATACCTAACCCTCCGTAGACCTTTAATAATTCCTTGTTAGAAGAATAATTTCTCAATCCAGGGCTAGACTCCCTTCTTATTTCTTTTATCACAGACTTTCCTTCATAATATTTTAGCTCTATAAATATTGTTTCTTTTCCTAAATCATTTTCTTTTTTACTAAAACCTCTTATAAATCCCTCTTTAACTAAAACTTTTAATACAGAAACTTTTAAATTCGAAGGAGGACATTCTACTACTAATTTTTTAGCATTTATCCCATTTCTAATTCTAGTTAACATATCGGCCAATGGATCATTCATAGTCATAAATTATTCTCCTACCAACTTGCTTTAGTCATTCCAGGAATCTGACCTTTCGAAGCAAGGGTTCTTAATGCTATTCTACTCATTGCTACCCTTCTATAATAACCTCGTGGTCTTCCCGAAATTTCACATCTATTTCGTATTCTAGTTTTAGATCCATTTCTTGGCATTGATGCTAACTTCACTACTGCCTTGAACCTTTCTTCTTGAGACGTATTTTTATTTTGAATTAAATCTTTTAATTCCTGACGTTTCTTTTTAAAAAGATTCGAAATAAAAACTCTTCTCTTATTTTTTTCTATTGCACTTATTTTTGCCATTATAAAATCCTAATATTTTATTAATTTTTATTCTCTGTTTCATTTGTCACAATTGAGTCTATTTTCTCAGCTTTCGGTACAGCTTTTCCAATTATTTCTTCTACTTTAACTTCTTTTCCAGGTTTTTCTTCTTCTTGGATATCTTCTGGCTTATGGATAGTTTGTATTTTTTCTTCTTGAGGTTCAATAATTCTAAAAGGAAAGTTAAATTTTTTTAACAAAGCCAAACCTTCTTCATCTGATCTGGCAGTTGTACAAATTATTACATCCATCCCTCTTACCGCATCTACATCATCATAATTAATTTCAGGAAAAACTATTTGTTCCTTGATGCCTAAAGCGTAGTTTCCTCTCTTATCGAAACTTTTTGCACTTAATCCTCTAAAGTCTCTCACCCTCGGCAATGATATATTTATTAATTTATCCAAGAACTCATACATTCTATCTTTTCTCAGTGTTACCTTACAACCTATATTCATTCCTTCTCTTAATTTAAAACTAGCAACAGATTTGCGTGCTCTAGTAGTTATAGCTTTTTGTCCTGAAATTTGAGTTAAATCCTTGATAGCTCCATCTACTTTACCTTTATCTGATGCAGCTTCTCCTAGTCCCATATTTAACACTATTTTTTCTAACCTAGGGACTTGGTTAATATTTTTTAAAGATAACTCTTCCATAAGTTGTTTTTTTATGTCGGTTTCATATAACTTTCTCAAACGTGCTGCCATATAATTATACCTTAAATTAATCTATTAAATCTTCAGAGCGTTTAGAAAAACGGACTTTTCTTCCATCTTCTAAAAATTTATATCCTACTCTGGTTGCTTTATTATCTTTTGGATCAATGTGAGCAATATTGGAAATATGTATTGAAATTTCCTTATCTATTATTCCTCCCTGAGAAGTTTGACTGGGAGCAGTGTGACGTTTTACTATATTTACTCCTCTTACTAAAATTCTATCACTTTTTTTGATAACAGACAAAACCTCTCCCGACTTGCCCTTATCTCGTCCGCTTATAACTATCACTTTATCTCCTTTTTTAACCTTTAAACGATTCGTCACTATAAAACCTCCGGAGCAAGTGAAATAATTTTCATAAAATTTTTTGCTCTGAGCTCTCTTGTTACAGGACCAAATATACGAGTACCTATAGGTTCAAGTTGATTATTGATTAGCACTGCAGCATTACTATCGAATCTAATTGCACTCCCATCCACTCTTCTAATTTCCTTTGAAGTTCTCACAACAACTGCCTTATGAATATCACCTTTTTTTACTCTACCTCTCGGTATGGCTTCCTTTACAGACACAACTATAACATCTCCTACTGCAGCATATTTTCTTCCTGATCCGCCAAGCACTTTTATGCATTGCACCTTTTTTGCTCCGGAATTATCTGCTACATTAAGTTTTGTCTCAGTTTGTATCATTTTACCTATTCTCTCTTTATTACTTTTTTTCCTGCATAACAGACCAAGATTTTTTCTTTGAAATTGGTTTACACTCAATAATTCTTACTTGATCACCTACTTTACAATCATTGCCCTCATCGTGGGCATGAAAATTGTTAGATCTTTTTATTGTTTTTTTATAAAGAGGATGTCTAACCCTTCTTTCAACTTTTACCACTATAGTCTTTTCACTAGAAGCGGTAATAACAGTTCCTTGTAAAATTCTTTTAGGCATTTTTGTCTCTTACCTTTCTTTCAACTAGTGATGTATTTATCCTAGCAATATCTCTTCTTGTTTTACGAATTTTAGACAAATTTTCTAGCTGCCCTGAGGACTTTTGAAACCTCAAATTAAATTGCTCCTTATTTAACAACCGTAGTTCTAATTTAAGCTCATCATCGGTTTTTTGTTTTACATCACTATATTTCATATCTATACACCTATTTGCCTTGAAATGAATTTAGTTTTAATAGGTAACTTAGCTGAAGCCAATTCAAAAGCTTCTTTAGCAAGAGATTCAGAAACCCCATCCAGTTCAAACATTACTCTTCCTGGCTTAATTCTACATACCCAAAATTCAACAGCACCTTTTCCCTTTCCCATTCTTACTTCAACAGGCTTTTTTGTAACTGGAACATCAGGAAAAACTCTTATCCACACACGACCCTGCCTTTTTATATGTCTGGTTATAGCTCTTCTTGCAGCTTCTATTTGTCTGGCTGTTATACGATTTGGTTGTAAAGCTTTCATACCGTATGACCCAAAATTAAGAGAACTACCACCCTTAGCATTTCCATGAATACGGCCTTTATGTGCTTTACGAAATTTAGTTTTTTTAGGACTTAACATATTTACTCACCTTATCTAGGTGCTCCTTGTTGTTTACTTCTTGATTCATCCATAGCCGAAGGGTCATGGGCCATAATCTCTCCCCTAAATATCCAAACTTTTACTCCACAATTTCCATAAGCAGTTTGTGCCGTTGCCACTCCATAATCTATATCCGCTCTCATCGTATGAAGAGGTACTCTTCCTTCCCTATACCATTCGGTACGAGCTATTTCAGCTCCGCCAAGTCTTCCTCCTGTATTTATTCTTATCCCTTCAGCTCCCTGCCTCATAGCTGACTGAACGGCCCTTTTCATAGCTCTTCTAAATGCAACCCTTCTTTCCAACTGTTCTGCTACACTGTCTGCTACTAATTGAGCCTCAATTTCTGGTTTTCTAATTTCTACAATGTTTAATTGCACTTCTCCATCTGTCATATTTGACAGTGTTTTTCTTAATTGTTCTATCTCTGATCCTTTTCTTCCTATAATAAGTCCTGGACGAGCAGTATATAAAGTAACTCTGGCTATTTTGGTAGGTCTTTCTATTATAATTCTACTTACAGCTGCTCCTTTCAGACGCTTCTTTAAAAAATCTCTTATTTTTAAATCCTCTCTCAACAACTTTGTATAGGTGTTTCCTGAAGCATACCAACGAGAATCCCAAGTTCTATTAATTCCTACTCTAAGTCCTATCGGATTAACCTTTTGTCCCATTAACATCCTCCTGTTTTTCCGAAACTATTATTGTTAAATTACTTATAGGTTTCTGAATTCTACCACCTCTTCCCCTTGCTCTCGGACGAAACCTTTTCATTACCACAGCCTTACCTACATAAGTTTCTTCCACGAATAAACTATCTATATCTAAATCATGATTATTTTCGGCATTAGCTATAGCTGACTGAAGTACTTTCTTTACATCTTGAGCTATCCTGCGCTTGGAAAATTGCAGTTGTGTAAGAGCGCTAGAGACATCCATACCTTTAATTGACTTACTAACTAAATTAAGCTTATGAGAGCTAGATCTTATAGAGCGAGCAAAAGCTTTAGCGCAATTATCTGGTAATTTATTTTCTTTATTTTTTTTACTCATTATCAATCTTTTTTAACTCTTTTATCAGCAGTATGCCCGAAAAAAGTTCTAGTCGGAGCATATTCTCCTAATTTCTGTCCAACCATTTCCTCAGTTATAAAAACTGGGATAAATTTTCTTCCATTATGCACAGCAAAATTTATCCCTACAAATTGAGGAATAATTGTAGACCTTCTTGACCAAGTTCTAATAGCTTGTCTGGAACCTGTTTTATTTAATTCTTGAACCTGTTTTAGTAAATAACCATCTACAAAAGGTCCCTTCCAAATTGAACGCGCCAATCTTTTATCCTCCTATGATTTTCTTCTTCTTAAAATTAGTTTATCAGTACGTTTGTTTCTTCTAGTTCTTTTACCTTTAGTTGAAACACCCCAAGGTGTTACAGGATGTCGTCCTCCAGACGTTCTGCCTTCACCACCTCCATGAGGATGATCTACAGGGTTCATTACTACTCCCCTAACGTTTGGTCTTTTACCTAACCATCTAGACCTACCTGCTTTTCCTAAATTTATATTTTGGTGATCTGCATTTGAAACAACACCCACCGTTGCTCTACATTCGACTCTAACTAATCTTTGCTCTCCAGACTGAAGTTTAATAATAGCGTTACCTCTATCTTTTCCTAAAAGTTGAGCGTAAGTACCTGCAGATCTGGCTAGTTGACCTCCTTTGCCTATTTTAAGTTCTAAGTTATGGATTATAGTACCTACTGGCATATTTTTGAGAGGCATACAATTTCCTGGCTTTATATCCACTTTATCTCCACTCATAACCAAATCACCTTCAGCTAATTTACTGGGAGCAATTATGTATGAAATTTTTTTATCTTTATATTTTATCAAAGCTATAAAAGCTGATCTATTTGGATCATATTCCAATCTTTCTACTTTCGCTTCAATATTGTCATATGTCCTTTTAAAATCAATTATTCTATAGAGTCTCTTATGGCCACCCCCTCTTTGCCAAACAGTAATTCGTCCATAATTATTTCTTCCACCAGTCTTGCTCTGCCCATGCGACAGAGACTTTTCTGGAGCTCCAGAGTAAAGATCAGATCTCTCCACTGTTACTAATTGTCTTCGTGAAGGAGAAGTAGGTTTATATTGTTTTAAGGCCATATTTTAAACTCCACTTGACAAATCTATTGATTGTCCCTTTGCTAAACTAACTATAGCCTTTCTGGTACCTGTTCGTTTTCCCTTTATTCCTCTGAATATTTTTTGTTTACCTTTTATATTAATAGTGTTCACATTGGCAACTTTTACGCTAAATAATGCTTCAATAGCATTTTTAATTTGTGGTTTTGTAGCATTTGGCGATACTTTAAATATCACCTGGTTATTTTCTAGTATTCTGGTGGCTTTTTCAGTAATAACTGGTGAAAGAATGACACTATAATCTCTATTTTTAGCAACTACTGCCATTAATTTTTCTCCTTAGCCAAATCAAGTTTTGGTTTTTTCTGTTTGTAAGATAATCTCTTAACCAAATGCTCTACTGACGATTTGCTCAAGACTAAAGTATCTTTTTTCAAGATATCATAAACATTAGCTCCAATAGAGGGCAGGACATCATAATTTGGAATATTTTTTAGAGCTTTA
>PTKJ01000037.1 GCA_002937675.1 Alphaproteobacteria bacterium MarineAlpha9_Bin1
CTGTGTTTTGTCTCAATTATCTCAACAAGCTGGTAGTAAACATTTCTTGAAACTCGAGCTAATATTCCTTTTTTAACCAAAACATAAGGTATCAATTCTCCAGAATTTCTCACGTCCTTCATACAGAGAGGGTGGATCTCTCCTAACTCTATAATCTCATCTATATTAGTACCAAAAATTATAACCTGAAATCCAAAACTATGAATCACTTTTACAGTATTAATTATAAATGGAACATCTTCAACCTCAATTATACAGTCTTCTATTGGAGTTCTTAAATGATAAGACCCATCTCTATCCATGACTAGAATTGTAGAAAATAACTTTATTATGGACTTGCGATTAATTACACTTCCGTGGTAAAACCATTCACCGTTATAGTCTATTTTAAAAGGAATATTACTCATATTTTGTTAATAATAAAAAACATCTGATTAGTTTACAATTTATTAAATTATTGAATTTAATCTAGTTTGTATAAAAAAGCATATATAAAGGTGGTTTTATAAAATATTATATTAGATTGGGTCAACAATAATGAGAAAAGCTATAATCAAAGAAACATTTAGAACAAAGATAGATCCTTTGAAAAGTGTTGAAGATCTTACAATTAAGGTTACTGAAATAAGAGAGCATGTCAGCGAAATTATCTTTGGTCAACAAGATGTGATTGATCTAATAATTGTTACTTTATTATCAGGAGGCCACACTTTACTGGTAGGTTTACCTGGTTTGGCAAAGACAAGATTAGTAAGAAGTCTGGGAACTGTTATGGGTTTAAATAGAAAAAGAATACAATTTACACCTGATCTCATGCCGACAGATATTCTAGGTACTGAAATATTAGAAGAAATAGAAAATGGTAAAAGGGCCTTTAGATTTATTGAAGGTCCAGTATTTGCTCAATTTCTTCTTGCTGATGAAATAAATAGAGCCAGCCCTAGAACTCAATCTGCACTCTTACAAGCTATGCAAGAAAGAAGAGTTACAGTAGCGGGCTCTAGTTATGATCTACCTGAACCATTTCACGTATTAGCTACTCAAAATCCTATAGAGCAGGAAGGAACGTACCCATTACCTGAAGCCCAGCTAGATAGATTTTTAATGCAAGTCGATATTGGATATCCGGGAAAAGATGCAGAAAAAGAAATGTTATTGGCTACAACGGGTCTTGAAGACAAACAGGTTAAACAAATAATATCCTCAAAGGAACTAATTAATGCACAAAACTTAATTAGATCTATACCGGTTGGAGAACAGGTTATAGAAGCTATTTTAAAACTAGTAAGAAATTCAAGACCAGATTCGTCAGATTTAAAGAGTGTTAAAGAGGGACTTTTATGGGGAGCAGGTCCTAGAGCAAGTCAGTCATTAATGATATCGGCAAGAGCGAGAGCTATACTTTATGGGAGATTATCACCATCGATTGATGACGTATTAGCTTTAGCTATGCCAGTATTAAAACACAGAATGAATTTAACTTTTTCTTCTAGAGCAGAAGGAATAACCATTGAAAATATAGTAAAAGAAATAAAAAAACTTATTGAATAATGACTATTTAAGAAAGAATATATTTTTTATGCGAGAAAAAGCAGAAAATATTGCTGCTCGGATTCCGAATTTAGTTTTAAGAGCAAATAAAATAGCCGAATCAATTTTGACAGGCTTACACAGCAAAAAGAAAGTTGGCCCTGGCGAGACATTCTGGCAATTTAAAAAATATGAGCATGGAGATCCTGCCCAACTAATAGATTGGCGAAGAACTGCGAAAACAAATGAAATATTTATTCAAGAAAGAGAACTAGAAACTGTTCAAAATATAACTTTATGGAGAGACACCTCAGCTTCAATGCATTATAGCTCGAAGATAAATATTGATAAAAAAATAGATAGAGCTAATTTAATTGTTATGGCCCTATCTATTATTCTATCTAAAACTGGTGAGAATATTTCCTTAAATGGTCATAAACAAAAACCTTTAAGAGGAAAAGCAGCCACTGATTTTATATCTGATCAAATTTATAAAAATATAAAAAATTCCTATATAGACAACCCTAATTTTATCGATATTAAAAATAATTCCCATGTGATTATTATTAGTGATTTTTTAAATCCAATTACAAAGATCGAAGAATCTTTAAAAATTCTAGCCAATAAGAATATTCACGGGTGTTTTGTGCATATTTTTGATCCCAGTGAACATTCACTTCCATTCAAAGGAAGAGTAAATTTTAATAGCCTCGAAGATAATAGTTCCATATTGATAGGTAACGTAGAAAGTATAAAGAAAGAGTATGTAAGAAAGATTAACAATCATTATAAAAAACTTAAGGATTTGATATCATCACATTCATGGCAGTACATAAGTCATACTACTATTAGTCTCCCCGAAGAAGCAGTTAAAAATCTTTTTCTTTCACTCAATCAGCAAAACAAATTAAACATTTAAAAGATGTCTTTTTTTAGTTCACTATCATTAATATCTCCTTCAGCACTCTGGGCTCTTGTGGCAATTCCTGTATTGTGGTTCGTGTTAAAGATGTATCCCCCTTCTCCTAAAAATATTTTTTTTCCACCAATACAATTCCTAAATAATCTTGGAAAGAAAGAAGAAACTAGCAGTTCTACCCCAATTTGGCTGTTAATTTATAGAATATTAATAATACTAATTATTATTTTTGCATTTGCAAATCCAGTATATAATCCAACACAATTTTTTTCTAAAAATGGGCCATTTATAATATTAGTAGACAATGGATGGCCAACCTCAGTTAACTGGGAAAAAAGAAAAAATAAAATTTTTGAATTCATAGACATTGCAGATCAAAAAAACTTGCCTGTTATATTAGTTCCTACTACCAAAAAAGATATCAGTTCAGATAAAATAGAACTTATGTCACCTGTCGATGCTAGATCTAAATTAGAAACCTTAAGTCCTAACCCATGGCCCTCTGAACTAGACTATGTAAATAAAATTTTAAGCAGGCTACCATTAGATCAAAATTATAATCTGGTTTGGTTATGGGATGGAATTAACCATGATACACAGGAAAAATACCAAAGGCTGGTTTATAGACTGAATGATTTAGGAACACTAAAAATAATTAATTATTTAAATGATTTATCTACCAAAGTTATTTCCAACGTTAAAAGAACCAGAGATGATATTTTGAATGTTGAAATAATTCGAAGTCTAGGAACAATTGAAGAAAATATTTATATAAGAGCACTAGGAGCAAACGGAGAAATACTTGTAAGAAAAAAAACACTTTTTAACTTAGGTAATCGCAAAACAAAAATTGATATTCAATTACCTTCAAAAATTATGAATGAATTATCCTACCTAAAAATAGAAAATGTAAATAGTGCTGGCTCTATATATTTATTAGACGAAAAATGGAAGAAAAGAAATGTAGGAATATTTGGAGATAAGTCTCTATTTAGAACCCAACCCTTATTATCTCCTATTTATTATTTAGATAGAGCATTAAAACCTTTCAGCGAAATTAAGTTGGGAGAATTAAAAAATTTAATTAACAAGAACATATCCGTGATATTTCTTCCCGGAATAGGAAAAATAGATAATGAAAATACAAACAATCTTAAAAAATGGATTTCTAAAGGTGGTATATTAGTAAGATTCGCAAGTCCAAATTTGATGGCATCAAATAACGATTTATTACCAGTTACTTTAAGGACATCAAACTCAAGATCTTTAGGAGGAGCATTAAGTTGGGAAAAACCAGCTCAAATAAAAAGCTTTAATAAAGAATCTCCATTTTATGGAATAAAAATCCAGAATGATATATTTATTCGAAACCAGGTTATTGCGGAGCCATCACCAGTATTGGCTTCCCGTACTTGGGCCTCCCTTGAAGATGGGACTCCTCTAGTTACTGCCCTTAAAATTGAAAAAGGATGGAATATACTATTTCATGTAACTGCCAATGCTGACTGGTCTAACCTACCATTATCAGGAACATTCGTAGAAATTTTAGAAAAAATTATAAGCTTGTCTTTTTCCTCGAATAGATCACTAAACTCAGAAATTCTTCCTCCATACCGATTACTTGATGGTTTTGGAAGACTAACAGATCCTTATCCATATTCAGCTCCTATAAATTTAGATGAAGAAAAGATATCTATTACATATAGTAATAGTCCAGGATTTTATGGCAATGATTTGTATAGAAGAGCAATTAATCTTGGAAAGTATATAAAAAATTTAGAGCCTTTAGTAGTGACATTTCCTGAAAAAGTAAGTTATGAAAACACAATACCTGATAAATCGTTGTACTTAAAATCGTGGTTAATGATAATTTCCTTAATTTTAATTTTTTTAGACCATTTTTTAAGTCTCTTAATAAGAGGAAGACTAAAAATCAATAAAATACCATTTAGTAAAATTTTAAAAATAAATACAATTCTATTACTAATTTTTACTACCTGTTTAAGCAACAATGATATTTATGCCGACGATAAACTGAGTTCACTTCAGCCCCAATTAGGATATATTGAAACCAACAATATAGAAATAGATAGAATTTCTCAGGAAGGTCTCAGAACTCTCGGTAAGGTTTTAGAAACAAGAACATCCATTCTTTTAGGACCTCCAAAAAAAATTAATATAACCAAGGACAGCATTTCCTTTCTTCCTTTAATTTATTGGCCTATAAGCAGCGATAGCAAAACTATTTCAGAACAATCTCTTTTAAAAATTAAAAACTATATTGAAAACGGAGGATTGCTAGTTTTTGATACTAGAGATGCAAATCCATCTAGTATAGTTAAAAATGAGGTAACAGATGAACAAAAAATCTTAAAAGAAATCCTAAGACCTTTTGATTTACCTGCACTCATTCCAATACCAGGAGATCACGTATTAAGAAGATCTTTTTACTTATTAAATGAATTTCCTGGAAGATGGACAGGAGAAAAATTATGGGTAGAAGCGACAGCAGAAAATTCTAGAGATGGAGTCTCATCAATAATTATTGGTAGACATGACTGGGCAGCAGCATGGGCTAAAATTAATAATAAACCCATCTTTGTTGTTGTTCCAGGTGGGGAAAAACAACGAGAATATTCTTATAGATTTGGTATAAATTTAGTCATGTATGCCATGACTGGGAATTATAAAGCAGATCAGGTACACATTAAATCTATTTTAAGAAGATTACAAAATTTGAACTTTAATGAAGGGCAAAAAGGATCAGAAACTCCTGAACATGAAATGGATAGTTATACAAAAAAAGCAATAAATGAACGGTTTAGAGAAATAGAAGATGAAGAGAATGCAAAATGATACTAATAACATTTTATTATGCAAAGACATGTTGGGTTAAATGAGTACAATATCACTATATCCTCATGTATCGTTGATAGTAATTTTAATTTTATCTATGATATCTATTCTAATCTCTCTTACAGGTTTTATATATAGAACTAAAGGCTCTGTTTTCAGGACATTAACCCTAATTATAATAATTTTTAGTCTTATGAATCCTAAAATTATTGCTGAAAATAAAATTGATATCCCAGACATAGTTGCGTTAATTATTGACTTAAGTCCAAGCCAAAACATAAATGATAGACATCTCCTCGCACAAAAAGCTTCAAAATTAATAGAAGAAAGACTAAATAAAAATAAAAATATTGAAGTAAGGTCAAAAACTATAGATGAAAAAGATAGCACTAAAATTTTTGGTGAACTCTCTAAATTAACAGGAGATATACCTAGGAATAGAATTGCTGGCGCAATAATTATAACTGACGGTCAAATTCATGATATTCCAAAAGATTTAAAAAATTATAATTTTAATGCACCCATACACTTTTTAATAACTGGAAACAAAAATACTAAGGATAGAAGACTTATAGTTGAGGATGCTCCTCGATATGGAATAGTTGGAGAAGAAGTTTCAGTAAATATAAAAATTGAAGATGATTCAGCTACAAATCCCAATGCCTTAGTTTCAGTTAATATTAATGACGGAGAAGTTAAAACTAAATCTATTGCCATAGGCGAAAAAGTTAAATTAACACTGCCTTTGGACAAACCCGGTATTACTAATCTAAACATATCTGTAGAAGAAGGTTCTGAGGAGTTAACATTAAAAAATAACAGTTCACAGCTTACCATTAATGCTATCAGAGATAGATTAAGAGTTATGCTAATTTCAGGTGAACCCAATATGGGATTAAGATCGTGGAGGAATTTATTAAATTCTGATCCTTCTGTAGATCTTATGCATTTTACAATACTGAGACCACCGCAGAAACAAGATCTTACTCCAGTTGGTGAGCTTTCACTTATACCTTTTCCTGCCAGAGAGTTATTTCAATTAAATTTAAATGAGTTTGATCTAATCATATTTGATCAGTATCATCTAAGAGGAATTTTACCCACAAATTATTTAAAGAATGTAGTTGAATATGTGGTAAAGGGAGGTGCCTTATTAGACACTACCGGCCCAAAGTATGCTGGGAAATATAGTCTTGCGTTCTCTCCACTCCAAAATATTTTACCTACTGAACCCACAGGTCAAGTAATAAACGAAGAGTTTATTCCTCAACCTACAGATGAAGGAATTAGACATCCAGTTATTGCTGAATTAAATAATTTAGAAGATTTTAAAGATGGATGGGGACCCTGGTATAGGATAGTGGAGAGTGTAGCTTTAAGTGGTGACGTATTATTAGAAGATACACAAAAAAGACCTTTACTAGTATTGAATAGGCTAGGAAAAGGTCGAGTTGCCCAAATACTTTCTGATCAATCTTGGGTATGGACTAAATCATTAGACGGGAAAGGGCCCCAAGCAGAGATGCTTAGAAGATTAATTCATTGGTTAATGAAAGAGCCCGAACTAGAAGAAAATAATTTAAATGCAACAGTAAAAGACAATAGAATTTTTATTACTAGAAATTCTTTGATCAATGATAACAGTCCGATAGAAGTAATTAGTCCAAGCGGATCATTGTCTAGTATAGACCTAAAAGACCTGGGCAATGGAAAACAAACCGGAACTATTCATGCAAAAGAAGAAGGGGTTTGGCAGCTTAGTTACAATAATAATTTAATTAATATTACAGTCGGAAATGAAAACTCTTTAGAATTTGATGATGTAAGAGCAACCGACTCTAAAATAAAAAATATATCGAACCTTACGAAAGGAAAAATTATATGGCTCAAAGATGATTTGGAAGAATCTATTCCAAAAATAAAATTTATCAACAAGAATAAAATTAATAATATTAGCGAAAATATGCTGCTTGCAAAGAACGATCAGTTCTTTATTAAAGGAATTGAACAAATCTCTCTAATTCATTGGTCAATATTACTTACACTTATAATTTTTTCTCTTTTTATAGCTTGGTACAGAGAATCAAAATAAAAATAATTATAAAAAAGTATTGTAGAAACGTTCTTATGATGATTAAAAAACCCGACCTAAAACTAGAAAAAAAAATATTAAGTGATTGTAAAGGAAAAATATGCGGAATTGACGAAGTAGGACGTGGAGCTTTAGCAGGTCCGGTAATATCCGCAGCAGTAATTTTAGATTTTAATAATATACCTTTAGATATAAACGATTCAAAAAAACTAAGTAAATTAAATCGTGAGAAAAAATATAAAGAGATATGTAATTCAGCTATTTCTATAGGAATAGGAATCTCAAACAATGAAGAAATAGATAAAAATAATATACTAGAAGCTACACTACTATCTATGAAAAGAGCATATAAAAAATTACATATTAAACCTACATTTGCACTGATAGATGGAAATAAAGCTCCTGTTTTAGACTGTAAAATAAAGACAGTTATCAAAGGAGATAATGTTTGCTTATCTATAGCAGCGGCATCTATAATCGCAAAAGTTTACCGTGACAGAGTAA
Organism: Alphaproteobacteria bacterium MarineAlpha9_Bin1; assembly: GCA_002937675.1. Taxonomy (GTDB): domain Bacteria; phylum Pseudomonadota; class Alphaproteobacteria; order TMED109; family TMED109; genus MarineAlpha9-Bin2. The sequence continues at coordinate 7,902 of PTKJ01000037.1, forward strand.
TGAATGAAATAGACAAAAAATTTCCTGAATATAATTTCAAAAATAATGTAGGATATGGAACAAAAGAACATTATAATGCTATACAATCAAATGGAATAAGTATTTATCATAGAAAATCTTTTAATCTATTTCACTAAAAAAAGAGAAATACAAAATGAAAGAGAAATATATTACAGGTGATTGTATTGAAAAGATGGCTGCCATACAGTCTGCTAGCATAGATATGGTTTTTGCTGATCCACCTTATTATCTTCAACTAAGTAAAACTTTAACACGCCCTGACCAGAGTGAAGTAAAAGGAGTAAGCCATGAATGGGATCAATTTGAAAACTTCCAAACTTATGATAAATTTACATTTAATTGGTTGTCACAAATAAAACGTATTCTTAAACCGAGTGGAACTTTGTGGGTTATAGGCACATATCATAACATTTACAGAGTTGGAACATGTATGCAAAATTTAAATTTTTGGATATTAAACGATATCATCTGGAATAAGATAAATCCTATGCCAAACTTTAAAGGAAATAGGTTTACTAATGCACATGAAACTATTCTTTGGGCAGCACACAACAAAAAATCTAAATATAATTTTAACTACCAAGCAATGAAAACTATGAACGATGATGTACAAATGAGATCGGACTGGAATATCCCAATTTGTTCGGGAAAAGAAAGACTAAAAATCGATGGAAAGAGCGTTCACCCAACTCAAAAACCTGAGGCTCTTATTCACAGAATAATAATATCTTCTACAGATATGTTTGACACAATATTAGATCCCTTTTTTGGAACAGGAACTACTGGCGCCGTAGCAAAAAAATTAAATAGAAATTTTATTGGAATTGAAAAAGAAAAAGTTTATATGAAAATTGCTAAACAAAGAATTAAACAAGTACAAAATATATCGTTTCAAGACACAAAGATAACTAGAAGCCTTAAAAAGGAGTTAAGAATACCTTTTGGTACACTGGTAGAAAGAGGTTTATTAAAAATCGGAGATAAATTGCAAGATATAAATAAAAATTTTAAGGCTACAATTAGAGCTGACGGGAGTCTGAGAGTTAATAAAAATTTGGAAGGCTCAATTCATAAAGTGGGCGCAAAACTGCAGGGAAATAGCTCTTGTAATGGCTGGCAATATTGGCACTTTGAAAGAGAAGGAAAATTAATTTCTATTGATAGGCTAAGAAATAAAGCTCGATTAATTAATAAAAATTAATTATCTATAATCTCATCCGCTACTTTTTTCATCAGTGTGGGCAATTGTCTTCTAGCTCGATCTGCACTTATCCATTCACCATAGCTAAGTTGTAATGAATTAGCTTCTAAATAATAAATTTTAAGCTCTAATTTGAAATGGCTAAACTCGTGAAAGATTGTTTTTTTATATTCTTTATTATTTAATTTTTTTATGCACTTAAGTATATTTTTTTTTAAATAATCTTCATGAGAATTTTTAAGCCAACCATAGGTAGGAAACAGAAGCATACCACCTAAAAGACCTCTTGGAGGATTTCTAAAAAACAATAATTTATTATCAACTAATCTCCTAATTACATAACATTTACCTTTTCTCGTATCTTTTACCTTGTTTTTTTTAATAAATACTTCTATCGCCCCATCAAGATGTCCTTTGCAGTTCAATTTTAACGGACATTTATTACATCTAGGGTTTATACGTTTACAAACCAATGATCCTAGATCCATTAATGCTTCCATAAAATCTCCCACTCTATCATTAGGAATTAACGGAAAAGTATTTTTCTTTATTTTTTCTTTAAAATTTTTGTCATTGTAAATTTTAAATAGTCTAGTAATTACTCTTTCTACATTCACATCAATAGGCAATGAACATTTATTATAGGCTATTGCTCTTATAGCTTCTGCTGTATATTCACCTACCCCTGGTAAGTTAATTAATTGTTCTTTTTCGGAAGGAATTATTCCGTTATATTTGCTTTCTATTAATCTAGCACTAGCATGAAGATTCCTTGCTCTACTATAATATCCCAATCCTGCCCATTCCTCTAAAACTTCTTCTAGTGATGCTTCTGCTAATATCTTTACATTAGGAAATTTAAATATGAACCTCTTATATTTATCTATTACCGAATTAACTGTAGTTTGCTGTAACATAACTTCACTGATCCAAACATTGTATGGAATATTCTTCTTTTTACCTTTTTTGCGCCATGGAAGTATTCTTTTTTCTTTGTCATACCATTCTAATAGCTTTATTGTTAAGTTTGAGACCAATTTAAAAGTACTTTCTAAAAATTTTTTAGTAGTAACTATATTATGCAATATTTTAAAAAAACAAAACCTAAGATTATTAGTTCTATCTCTTTAAAAATAACTGATAAAATTTTTAAAGAAAGGGGCTTTAAAGAATCGAAAATTATTACTGATTGGGCAGAAATTGTAGGAAAAGAAATTTCAGATCTAACATTACCAGTAGGATTATCAAAAAACAAAAATTTAAAAATTCTTTGTAACTCCTCGTTTGCACTTGAACTACAACATATGACACCAAAAATCATTAACAGAATTAATTTAACTATGGGATATAAAGCAGTGGAAAATATTCAAATTTTTCAAAAAAGTGAGATAAAGAATGAAACTAATTCTCTTGCAAAAAAACAAAAATTATCTAAAAAAGAAATGGATCAGTTAACTAATGTGATCAACACTGTTGATAATATGAAAATAAAAGAAAAATTTAAAGATCTATCAAAAACGATTTTCACTAGTAAGGAATAAGATTAATTGGCAAACATTATAGCTAGGAGATTATTATGAAGATTATTAATAAATTGATCATTGTTATTGTTTTATTTTTTCAAATTTCTACCCTGCACTCAAATGAAAATGAAAAAATTATCCCTCTTAGAATCTTGGGAAACTCAGAGGCAAAAATAATAATTGAGGAATACGCTTCAATGTCCTGTGGACATTGCGCAAGCTTTCATAATAAATATTTATCTGAGATTAGAGAAAAATATATAGATACAGGAAAAGCTAAATTAATATTTAACGATTTTCCTTTAGATAGAAGTGCTATGATTGGTTCCATGGTTTCACAGTGCATGAATGACAAACAATTTTTTCCGGTCATATCCAGATTATTTCAAAAGCAGTTAGATTGGGTTCAATCAGACGATATAGTCAAAGCAATATACAAAGTTCTAAAACCACTAGGAATAAAAGAAGAAAAAATTATATCCTGTCTAGAAAATACAGAAATAAACAAAAAACGTTGGGATAATTTATTGGAAGCCAGAAAATTTGCTATGGATAAAAAAAACATAGAATCAACCCCTACTTTCTTTATTAATGGACAGAAAGTAGAAGGAAAGTTTGATATAAATACTTTAAATGAAACCTTAAAGTAGCACTTCTAAGAGGCCATTATAAAAAAAAGAATATCTTGTGTATTATTCTATTATACATACAATATAAGGTATAGTTTACTAATAAAAGTTTAATTTTAATAAAGAATTATTGACTTAAAATGTTAATGAAATGAAATTTACTAAATTAAAAATTTCTGGCTTTAAATCCTTTGTAGATCCTACTTTTTTAGAAATCAACGAAGGTTTGACAGGATTAGTTGGCCCTAATGGTTGTGGAAAATCTAATATAGTAGAAGCTATTAAATGGAATATGGGAGAATCAGGTCCAAGCAGACTCAGAGCCTTAGAAATGGAGGATGTGATTTTTGCTGGTACAAATACAAGAGCACCTAGAAGCCTTGCAGAAGTAATTATAAGCATAAAAAATGATAATACTGGTAGCGTAAATGAACTATTTAATTCTGAAGAAATTAACATTTCAAGAAGAATATCCAAGAATGAAGGATCAACATATACTGTAAATGGAAAAGAACTACGTCAAAGAGACGTACAAATTATGTTTGCAGACCAGTCTTCAGGATCAAGAAGTAATGCAATAGTAGATCAAGGTGAGATAGGGAGAATAGTAAACTCTAGGCCTGAAGACAGAAGAAGGATTTTGGAAGAAGCAGCAGGAATTACAGGTGTACATGCAAGGAAACACGAAAGTGAACTCAAATTAAGAGCCACCGAAAATAATTTAGAAAAATTAAATGAGTTATTGGATACTGAAAAAATAAGACTTAGAGAATTATTAAAACAGTCTTCTCAAGCAAAAAATTATAAAACTCTCTCAGATAAGATTAGAGAATTAGAAGCCAAGATATTATACTATAGGAGGGATAATTCAGAAAATCTCCTACAAAAAGAAAAAGAAAAACTAAATAATTATACTGTTAGGTTATCAAGACTTAAAAATAACGCTGATATAATTAATGAAAAAAAATTAAATATAGAAAAACTACTTCCTAATTTAAGAACGAGCGAACAAGCTAAAATAGCTACCCTTAATAACATAGAAATTGAAATTAAACTTATAGATTTAGAATCGGAAAAAATAATTGAAGATCAAAATTCTATTAAAAACAACATAAATAATCTAGATTACGAAATTAAAAAAGAAATTGAAATAAAAATTAATATTACCAATCAGATTGAGAGATTAAATAATATTATAAAAAACACTTCTCTAAATGATGATAATCATGAGAAAAAACTAGAAAAAATTACTAAAGATTTAGACATAGCTAAGGAAGAAAGAGAAAAAGTTACTAAATTATTGGATGATACTAGAAAGAAAGCATCCCAAAATCTTTCAGCCCGAGAAAGTCTTAGCGCACTAAAAATTCTATCCAACAACAATTTATACCAGCTTGAAGAAAAATATAAAAAATATTCTTCTAAACTTTCACAAAAAGATAATATTGTAATAATAAGCAAAAAGATAAAACATTCAAATAGAACTCTAGAGGTGTTTATCAACAGAATTGATGCTTTAAAAGATAAGGAAGTATTAGAATATAAAAAAATTGATGCAAACAAAAATAAGATTAATTTTCTTAAATCTAAATTAAAAAATAATGAAAGTGATTTATATCAAATACAAAGAGATTTGGACAAATTACTAGCTTCTAAAAACATTTTAAATGAATTGTTAATGAATAATAATGAAAAATCTATAGTCAATTTACTTTCCTATCCCGATGAACTTGAAAAAGCTTTTGAA
>PTKJ01000038.1 GCA_002937675.1 Alphaproteobacteria bacterium MarineAlpha9_Bin1
TTATTATTTATTAATTTTATAAGGTCTTTGTATCAAGATGTCTTCTACTACAAAACAATCAAACAAGAAAACTAACAATAAGAATGGCAAAATAGTTCTTTCAGAGAAATATATTCCAAGCGAAAAAGAGCCATTCATGAATAAAAAACAACTTCTTTATTTTAAAACCAAACTTGAGAAGTGGAAGGCTTCTGTTATTGAGGATTCAGAAAAAACTAGAGATAATCTGCAAAATAACAGTCTTCCGGAAGCAGACATAGCAGATAGAGCTTCTACAGAAACGGACAGAGCTTTGGAACTAAGGACTAGAGATAGACAAAGAAAGCTTTTGGCTAAAATAGATGAGGCATTAGTGAGAATAAAAGAAGGAAGCTACGGTTATTGTATAGAAACTGGGGAATCCATATCATTAAAGCGACTTGATGCGAGGCCAATTGCTTTGCTATCTATAAAGGCACAAGAACGACATGAGATGCATGAAAGGTCTTATCGAGAGAAATAATATATTGAGAACAAAATAAGAACAAAAAGTTATTGACTTAATCTTTTAACTGTGAGTAAATATAGAACAAAACGTGATCATATTGGTTTATTAGATAATAATAAAGAAATAATATAGAATTTAATAAATCCTTTATTGACATATTTTAATTAGGAGGATTTGCTGATGGTTAGCCAAGAAAAAACACCGAGTTTAAGGATAGTAAATATGAATGATAAGGATAAAAATAAAGCTTTAAAAACCGCACTTGATCAAATAGAAAATGCCTTTGGAAAAGGTTCTATAATGAAATTGGGTGAAAATAATGTAGTAGAAATTGAATCAATTTCTACAGGTTCTTTAGGCTTGGATATAGCCTTGGGTATTGGAGGGCTGCCAAGGGGGCGTGTAGTAGAAATATATGGACCAGAAAGTTCAGGAAAAACTACATTGGCTCTACATGTTGCAGCTGAAGCACAAAAAAATGGTGGAATTTGTGCATTTGTTGACGCAGAACATGCGCTTGACCCTGCTTATGCCAAAAAATTGGGAGTAAATGTTGGAGACCTACTAATCAGTCAACCTGATACAGGAGAGCAAGCTCTAGAAATAGTGGATACTTTAGTTAGATCTGGTGCAGTAGATGTATTAGTGATTGATTCTGTTGCTGCACTGGTTCCAAGAGCAGAACTTGAGGGAGATATGGGAGATTCACATGTAGGATTACATGCAAGGTTAATGAGCCAAGCTCTACGAAAACTAACTTCTTCTATATCAAAATCTAGGACCACAGTGATATTCATTAATCAAATGAGAATGAAAATAGGAGTGATGTATGGAAGTCCAGAAACAACTACTGGAGGGAATGCTTTGAAGTTTTATGCTTCTGTTAGATTAGATATAAGACGCATAGGTCAAATAAAAGAAAGAGAAGAGGTTATTGGAAATCTGACACGGGTGAAGGTGGTTAAAAACAAAGTGGCACCTCCGTTTCGAGTAGTCGAGTTCGATATAATGTATGGAGAAGGAATAAGTTATTTTGGTGAATTGGTAGATTTAGGAGCAAAAGCAGGAGTAATAGAAAAATCAGGTTCGTGGTATTCCTACGGTGGGGAGAGGATTGGACAGGGACGTGAGAATGTAAAAATTTATCTTAAAGAAAATAAAAATATTGCAGAAGAAATTACCACTGCTATTAAGAAAAATGAGGGTATAGATAATCTTGAGACAGGTATAGATGGTAAAGAGGAACAAGCTGTTGTTACTTCCAAATGATTAAAAATATACTTTTTTAAAAAACATATTTATATCACTTCTAAAAATTCTTTAAATTATTTCTAGTTTCTGTATTAGTATATATAATGAGTGTCTAGGAGAAATTTATGGGCAAATCTTATTCTACTAACAGTATTAGAAGGTCTTTTCTAGATTATTTTGTAAAAGCAGGTCACAAAGAAATTAGTTCATCTCCTTTGATTCCTATTGAAGATTCTACTCTTTTATTTGCAAATTCAGGGATGGTGCAATTTAAAAGTATTTTTACTGGAGCAGAAAAAAGTCTCTTTCCAACGGCAACAACATCTCAAAAATGTTTAAGAGCTGGAGGGAAGCACAATGATCTTGAAAATGTAGGTTATACAGCAAGACATCATACTTTTTTTGAAATGTTAGGTAATTTTAGTTTTGGAGATTATTTTAAAGAGAAAGCAATAGAATACGCTTGGGATTTAGTTACAAATATTTTTGAGCTTAAAAAAGAAAATTTGTTAGTAACTGTTTTTGAAGAAGATTCAGAGGCATTTTCACTGTGGAAAAAAATTTCAGGTTTAGAAGATTCAAAAATACTCAAAATTAATTCGTCAGATAACTTTTGGTCTATGGGGGATACAGGACCGTGTGGTCCTTGTTCGGAAATATTTTATGATCATGGTCAACATATTAAAGGAGGTATGCCAGGAAGTTCTAAGCAGGAAGGTGATAGGTTTATAGAGATTTGGAACTTAGTTTTTATGCAGTACGAGATGCATAAATCAGGTAAGCGTACTAATTTACCCAAGCCTTCTATTGACACTGGCATGGGGTTAGAAAGAATGGCCGCAGTTTTACAAGGAGTTAATGATAATTATGAAATAGATCTTTTTAAAAGATTGATAGAAGATTCTATAAATATAACTGGCTTTGATGTTAAAGGAGATGACCTAAATTCACATAGAGTAATTGTAGATCATTTGAGAGCTTCTTCTTTTTTAATAGCTGATGGAATATTACCCACAAATGAAGGTAGAGGTTATGTGTTACGTAGAATCATGAGAAGAGCAATGCGCCATATTCACAAACTAGGAATTCAGGATACACATTTTTGGAAGCTCGTAGATTGTCTAGAAAAAAATATGGGAGAGGCTTTTCCTGAGTTACGTAGGGCTAAGGCATTAATTATTTCAACTCTTAAAAATGAAGAAACTAAATTTAAAGAAACTTTGGAAAGAGGAATGGGGTTGTTAGAAAAATCAATTTTAGATTTATCTTCTGCCGAGTCTTTATCTGGAGAGATAGCATTTAAATTGTATGATACATATGGATTTCCCGTTGATCTCACAGAAGATGTTTTAAGAAGTAAAGGCCATGTTCTAGATATGGAAGGATTCCAAAAATGTATGAAAGTCCAACAAGAAGTAGCGAGAACTTCATGGGCAGGTTCAGGAGCAAAAGAGACTGATGCAATATGGTTAAGTATTAAGGATCATCAAAAAAATGTTGAATTTTTAGGATACGAGAAGAATGAAACTAAAGCAAAAGTAGTTTCAATAGTTTGTGAAGATAAAGAAGTAGATAAAATTATAAAGGGTGATCGTGCTTATGTGGTTACTGATATTTCAACGTTTTATGGAGAAGCAGGTGGCCAACAGGGAGACAAAGGAGTTTTTTTGTGGGAACAAGGAAAAGCAGAAGTTCGGGATACCAAAAAATATTCAGATATTATTATTCATGAAATAGATGTTATAGAGGGATCCCTTGCTAAAGGAATGCCTTTATATTTAAGTATAGATTCTAACAGACGAAATGGTCTAGCTATTCATCATAGCGCCACTCATTTAATTCATGAAGCTTTAAGAAGGTGTCTGGGAGATCATATTACCCAAAAAGGAAGTATGGTTGCTCCAGATAGATTAAGATTCGATATTAGTCATAATGAGCCCATTAATAAGGAAGATATTATCAATATAGAAAAAGATATTAATTCGTTAATCAGAACTAAAAGAAAAGTTACCACTAAGGTAATGAATATCAAAGAGGCTGAAAAAATTGGAGCATTGGCTTTATTTGGTGAAAAATATAATGAAGAAGTAAGGGTAGTATCTATGGGACATGACACAGGTGAAAAAAATAATTTTTCATTAGAATTATGTGGAGGAACACATGTATCAAATTTAAGAGAGATAGGTATGCTAAAAATTATCTCTGATACTGCTTTGGGTTCAGGTATTAGGCGAATAGAAGCTGTTGCTGGCGAAGCTGCAATAAAATATATTCAGTCATCAAATGAAATATTAAATAAATTATCTTCTGAACTTAAAGTGCCCAAGGAAAAATTAATAGATAGGATTGCTGGTTTAATAGAGGAAAGAAAAAACCTAGAAAAAAAGATTATAGAGCTTAATAAAAAAATAAATACTTCTAGTGTTTCTCAAAATGATAACAGTTATTTTGAGATATCTGATCTAAAAGTTATTGCAAACGTATTAGACTCAGTATCTCCCAGAGATTTGAAGGGATTGGTAGATGAATTTAAGAAGAAGATAGTTGAGGGTATAGTAATTATTATCGGTATTGATAACCAAAAAGCTTCAATAGTGGTAGGTGTAACGGAAAAACTTAAAAAAGAATTTAATGCTGAAGTCTTAGTTAAAATAGGGGTTAAGTGTTTGGGAGGAGAAGGAGGAGGAGGCAGAGAAGATTTGGCTCAGGGTGGAGGCCCTCATTATACGAATGCTCAAGAAGCTTTAGAAAAAATAATCGAAGAAATTAAAAATATTAAGTCCTAATCATTCATAACACTAGTAAGTTTTTTCTCTACTTCTTCTAGAAAAGGCTTTGTTTCAAGCCAGTCTTGATTGTCACCAACTAGTAATGCCAGGTCTTTAGTCATTTTCCCATTTTCTATAGTACCTATACAAATATTTTCTAAAGTCTCAGTAAATTTCTGCAATTCTATGTTGGAGTCATATAACCCTCTATACCAGAGGCCTCTAGTCCAGGCGAAAATTGAAGCTATAGGATTAGTAGATGTTGGTTCTCCTTTCTGATGTGCTCGATAATGTCGGGTAACAGTTCCATGAGCAGCTTCCGATTCAATCGTTTGTCCATCCGGTGTCATTAAAACTGAAGTCATTAATCCTAATGAACCAAATCCTTGAGCTACTGCGTCAGATTGTACATCTCCATCATAGTTTTTACATGCCCATATGAAGCCACCTTCCCATTTCAGAGTCGCTGCTACCATGTCATCAATTAATCTATGTTCATAAGTAATTCCTTTTTCTTTAAATTTTGAAATATATTCATTATCAAAAATTTCTTGAAAGATATTTTTAAATCTTCCATCATAAACTTTTAACACTGTATTTTTTGTTGAAAGATATACAGGCCAACCAAGATTTAAACCATAATTAAAGCATGCTTTAGCAAATCCACGTATCGATTCATCTAAGTTAAACATACCTAGAGCAATTCCACTGTTTTCGTATTTATGAACTTCATACTCTATGGGGTTGTTTCCATTATCAGGAATAAATTGCATTATTAATTTTCCCGCACTAGGTACTATAAAATCGGTCGCCTTATATTGATCTCCAAAAGCATGACGAGCTATAACTATTGGTTTGGTCCAGCTAGGAACGTATCTTGGAATATTTTTACATATTATGGGTTGTCTAAAAACTGTTCCACCTAAAATATTTCGAATAGTTCCGTTAGGTGATCTCCACATTTTTTTAAGATTAAACTCAGTTACTCTATTCTCATCAGGTGTAATAGTCGCACATTTAATACCAACATTATATTTTTTAATAGCATTAGCAGTATCTACTGTGATTTGATCAGAAGTAATGTCTCTATTTTGAATGCTTAAATCAAAATACTTTATATCAATGTCTATCCATGGCACTATCAATCTTTCACGAATTATTTCCCATATGACTTTTGCCATTTCATCACCATCTATTTCTACTACTGGATTTTTTACATGAATTTTTGACATGCTGTCTGCTCCAAAGAAATATTAAATTGCATTGTTTGAAGTTATAAGGCTTGTTTTATTAAATCTCAATAATTATCAAATCTTTTTAAGAAATTTTAATATTTCGTCAATATTATCTGCCCATACAAATTCTTTCAGATCTTTGTTATCTATAAATCCTTCTTCTTTGAGGAATAAAAATAATTTTTTTAATGGTTCCCAAAAACCTTGAATATTATAGATTATAATTGGTTTATTACTTAAACCAAGCTGTTTAATAGTGAGTACCTCAAATAATTCATCTAATGTACCGTAACCTCCAGGTAAAATTATAAAAACATCTGATTTTCTAATCATTAGTTTTTTTCTATCGCTTAAGTTTTTTACATTGTAAAGCTTACTCAGTTCTATTTGGGCAAGTTTTGGAATATTTAGAAAATTTGGAATTACTCCTGTAATATAACCTTTTTCATTCTTAATAGCTTTTGATAAGCTTCCCATTAAACCAGTTTTACCTCCTCCATATATTATTGGATATGAATTTTTTGATAAAATCTTAGCTATTTCTTTTGATTTAGACCTATAAATAGATCTCTTTCCTGACTTAGATCCACAAAATATGGTTATAGTAGGCTTTTTTAAAATAGGCATTATACTAAAATCTTATTTTTAAATTTTTTAGAATACTCTTACTCTATATGCTATAGTAATTCTAATATTATATTTGTATGATGTAATGATTTTTATATCAAACGTAGTAGCTTTTTAAAGTAGGGTTTTACATTGAAAGAAAAAATAAAAGTCTATTTACCTTGGATAGGAGGAGCAGCTGCGTCAATTATACTGATAATATTAGTTGTAAAATATGTCCCTTTAGATCCTACCAAAGAAGAGATAGAAGAGCAGACAGGAGAAATTATTCATTATGAAGATAAAAGTAACTTAGAGACGGATAAAGATAGAAGTATTGCGAGTTCTTCTGACAGCACTCAAGGTATAATAAGCACATCTCAAGATTTAAAAAACCCGTCTTTTGATATAATCAAAGCGGATAAAGATGGTTTAATCATAGCAGGTAGAGCAAAAAAATTTTCTAAAGTACAAATATTAAATGGAGATATGGTAATTGCTGAGGTACAAGCAAATCAATTTGGAGAGTTTGTTTATATAACAGAAGAATCTTTAGATCCAGGAACCTACGAACTAAGACTTTTGGCAGATGGTATTGCGTCCAAGGAAAGTGCAACTGTTGTAGTTCCTGACATCCCGATTGAAATTGTTAAAGATATAGACTCTTCAGTAGAAGAGCAATTAACTGAATTAGCCTCTGAAGAACTAATAGACTCTTCAGTAGGAGAGCAAGTAGTTGGATCACTTTCTGAAGAACCACTGGTAGTTATTGAGGATGAAAGTGGTGCTGTACAAAAAGTTATACAAGGTATTGATGATTCTTCTCAAATATTACAAGAGCAAAAACAATTGTCTTTTGATGCATTATCTTATACATCAGAAGGTGTTCTCAAATTGGCTGGGAAAGCGCAACCACGATCTCGAGTAGAAGTATATGTTGATGGACAAAGAATTGGATGGGGAATAACAGATGATGATGGTTTTTGGAATATAACTTTGGGTGAGCCAATTAAACCAGGAGACTATGTGTTGAGATTTAATCAGTATTTTGATGAGAGAATAGTTTCCAGTATAGATACGCCCATTAGTCAGCCTGATATGTCTACCATTGAGAGTATAACTGAAGATATAGTAGTTGTTCAACCAGGGAACAGTTTATGGCGAATATCAAGACGATTCTATGGAAGAGGTATAATGTATACTATAATATTTAAAGCTAATAGAAGCCAAATCAACGATCCTGATTTAATATACCCTGGGCAAATATTTGAAATTCCAAAAACTAATGACTGAATAAGTTATTTATTCAATTCTGCGATAAATAAACTCAGGTATTTCTTCAGAGATTCTAGATAAAGGTTCATCCAACACGCTTCTATATGGAGAAAGTTCGCAAGTTGGATCAGTTGCTTCGGGTATCCCTGTTAATGCAAAAGCTTGGCACCTGCAACCTCCCCAGTCTATTTCTTTTCTATCACATGATTGACAAGGTTCTGGCATCCATGAAGTGCCTCTAAACTTATTGAAGGCTTCTGAGTTTTGCCATATCCAAGACAGTGATTTATTTTTCACGTTATCAAAACTTAGAAAATTTAGAGATTCTGCAGCGTGGCAGGGCAAAACTTTTCCAGCGGGAGTAATATTAAGGAATTGTCTACCCCAGCCTCCCATGCAAGATTTTGGTCTTTTAGCGTAATAATCCGGTACCACATAATCAATAGCTAAAATTCCTTTAAGCTTAACTCTATAATCTTCCACTAATTGAGTTGCAATATCTAATTGTTTTCTTGATGGGAGAAAAGCTGATTGGTTTTTAAGAGCCCATCCATAATATTGAACTTGAGCCACTTCTAATCTTTCTGCGTCCAGGTCAACGGCCATATTTATCATGGTTTCAAGGTTGTGGAGGTTTTGTTTATGCATCACGGCATTTACTGTTAGAGGAAGGCCTATTTTTCTAACTAATTTGGCTGTTTCAATCTTTTTTTCGTGACCTTTATATCCCGCTATTCTATTAGCATTCTCTGCTTCGGTATCCTGAAATGAAACCTGGACATGATCAAGTCCCATATCATAAAAAATTTTAAGCCTTTTTTCATTTATGAGAACCCCAGAGGTAATTAAGTTAGTATAAAGTCCAACGGAATTTGCATGCTTAATTAATTCTTCAAGATCTTTTCTGGCAGTAGGTTCTCCACCAGAAAAATGAGCTTGTAATATTCCCATACCAGCAGCTTCAGTTAGAACTCTCTTCCATGTATCTGTGTCAATTTCATTAGATTTTTTTTCCAATTCTAATGGATTGGAGCAGTATGGACAAGATAGCGGACAACGATGTGTAAGTTCTAATAATACTGCATAAGGAATTTCAATATTTTTTTTATTCATTTATTACAAATCCTTTATCAGCTAGCGGTTGAAGCATCCCAATTACGTCCTTAGAAATTTGTTCTCTAGGAGCACCAGAGAATTTATTAGTTAGTTGATCAATAATTTGAGCTATAGAAGATTTTCCGTTTACTAATTGTATAACTTCACCAGCAATTTCATCCAATTCAAAAACTCTTTCAGGTGCATTTATAATCCATTTTTTTCTAGCTTGATCATATCTTAATTTTGCGTGCCTGGGAAATTTAGGAACATGATTCTCGTTTAAAGTTAATAATTTAGTCATTTTTATGCCAGGCCTTTTCTTTGAACCCCTTTGGAACATATGCACCAGGTGGAATAAATCCTGGATCTACATATGCATAGTACAAAGCATCAAGCTGCGCCCATAGTACTTCTGTTTTGAATCGGACAGCTGCCAAAACAGCTTCTTGGTCATCTCTGGTTTTGGCATTTTTTATTACCCATTCTCGCCCAAATTCAACATCTTTTCTAGCTTGATTAATTCTTTTCTTAAAATAAGCTAATGCATAATCATCTGCCCATTTGTAATGTTTAGACAGCCCGTCGATTCTTTCTTTGTGTATTGAGGGTGCATATATTTCTGTCAGAGAAGATGCTATGGCTTCTAATAGGGATTTTTCTCTAACAAAACTTATATAATTATCTACTGCAAATTTTGATGCCGGTAAAAGGCCTTTGCATGATTTAACGTAATTTAAATTTAAATCTAATCTTTCGCAAAGTTGAAGATATCTTTTTATTCCACCTTTTCCATCAATATCTCCTTCATGATCTATTACTCTAGATCTCCATTCAAGTCTAAGCTCTACATCATCTATACGTGCCATTAAAGTAAGATCTTTTCTTGGAATGGAGCATTGATAATAATATCTATTGAGCGCCCAAGCTTGTACTTGTCCATGTGATAATTTTCCTGTATGTAGAAGTTTATGAAAAGGGTGTAAACTATGATACATTTCCTGGCCAAGTTTTGTTAAGGCTGAAATAAACTGTTTCCTACTCATAGGAATACTATTATTTTGATCTTTTTGCTGTCCCGGGTAAAATGGTGCTGGCATTATCATAAGATTATTTCCATATTATCGTAAGCAATTTCCCATCCAGAATCATTTGCTAATTTTCTTTCATTGGAGTTTTCTAGTAGAGCAGGATTGGTCGTATTTATATGTATAAAAATTTTTCTTTTAATATTTAATTCTTTTAATAACTCTATGGATCCGTTTTTTCCAGACATACTCATGTGTCCCATTCTATTCCCAGTTTTTATTCCTACTTTATCTCTGATCATTTCATCATCTGTCCATAGTGTTCCATCAAATAAAATTAAATCAGAATTATTAATTCTTTTTTTAAGCCATTCTGGCATACTAGCACAACCAGGAATGTAAAAGAATTTAGCTTTGTTTTTTGAATCCCTTACTTCTATTGCTATTGTGTCTTCTTCTACAGAGCCAAAGTCAGCGCCTTTAGATTCGTCTTCCAGCCATAATGCAACTTTTCCCGGAACTGCAAATGGTAAAATAGATATGCCACTATCTTTCCCATCTGTGTATATTAAAGGCTGAGCTGTATCTAATTTAATTGGTTTTCTTACAACAAATTTAGGGTTTAAAACGTTAAAGATTGAATTTTTTTCAATTACATTTAGAACTCTTTTTGTCGCATAAAGATTAAAATGTTGAGATTCTCTTAAATTTAATAATCCTGCAGTATGATCTACATCAGCATTTGTCAAACATACGCCCATAATGGGACTGTATCTTAGAGGATCAGTAGGCTGCGGCATTAAGGCAGGGTTATTCCATAACTGTTGTCTTAAATCAGGGGATGCATTAAATATAAACCAACATTTCCCATCAATGCTTACTGCGATTGATGATTGGGTTCTAGCAATAGCATTAGGATCCTTGTCTCTGGCTTTTCTGCTATTGGGATGGTTGCAGTTCCACTGAGGGTAACCTCCACCTGCTGCTGCTCCTAGCACACGTATGTACATATCCATACACTCCGCTATGTATTACTTTCCGCAGCAACTGGTGAAAATTAACAAAATTCTACTTCCTAAGTACTATAGTTCTGCGCAAGCATAGCAATTGATTTCTAGACCTACTGCAAGCTCACGTATTTGAGGGGATTTCCACATATCGACACTCCATTTTTGTTTTCAGCTAAGTTAAATTAGCCATAATTTTTTAATTAGGCCACAAAATAACTTCTCATTATATCTATATATGTCATAGATTTAACCTATAGTAAGAAGGTTTAAGTTATCTTGAACTCAGATTTGCTTTTTGATATAGATCAAATCTATTGTATTTAATTATAATTTATTTGTGAGGAATAATATTATTGATTAAATTTACTAGTAAAACTGTAAATTACACAATATTTTTGTTTATTCTGTTTTGGTTTTCCCATGCTTATACGCAGGCATTGGTGGAGGCTGATTGGCTCGATGGTAAAACATGTATTAAAAATTTGGTAGTTCTAGAGGTACATAGAGGAAAAAAAAATTATGAATTAGAACATATTCCTTGTTCTGTTTATACTAATTTTTACGAAAATGACTGGAGACAGACTATTGGTAAAACTGTCTTATCTCTACCTTCTATAGAAGTTTTGACAAAAGTCGTAGAAAAACATGGAATATCAAATAAAGACCACGTTGTAATAGCATCCCCAGGAACCGGAAAATATGATGCAGCGGAAGCAGCTGCAATCTATTATACTTTCAAATATTTAGGACATGGAAATGTTTCTATTCTTAATGGGGGTATTCCAGCGTGGATGGAGAACTGGGATAGGGATACGGAAACAGGTTTTAAAGATTCCGTAAGAGGGACTTTTACGCCTGAAATAGAAGATAGCATATTAGCGAATAAAGATGATGTTTTATATTTTATAAATCATAAAAAACAATTATTAGATGCTAGACCCTCTGATATGTATTTAGGAATAAATAATTTAATGCCTTCAGTGAGACAGGGGACAATACCTGGAGCAATAAATGTTCCTAATAGATGGCTTTTAAGAAATGGAACTTTATATTTTAATACAAAAGATAATTTAAAAACTATTTTTGATTATTTGGGAATTAAGTTAGATGAACCTCAAATCTCTTTTTGTAATGCCGGATTGGAAAGTGCATTGTTATGGTTTGTAATTTCGGAAGTGCTAGAATATTCTGATAGTAAACTATATGAGGCGTCTCTGGCAGAATGGTCACGAGATGACAATTTACCCATGGCTAAAATTTTAGCAATTGAATTTAATAATAGAGATGCAGAAGAAGATGACTCATACTCCATGAAACCAAATTAATGTAAACCTTATGGAAAAGATTAGTGATTTAATAAAAGCATCCAGTGAAGCTTCAGTTGCAGAACTTTTTGAAGTTCAAGTTTCTAGAAATTCCAAATCAATGGCAGTAATTAATACTGATGGAAGAATTTATAGTTATGAGGAGTTTTTAGTAAGAACATTAAAACTATCCTCCTTGTTATTATCCTACGGACTAAAACCAAAAGACAGAGTGGCTATAATATCTGAAAACCGTTCTGAATACTTAGAATTACAAATAGCTTGTGCAAAAGTAGGGGCTATTGTTGCAGCAATTAATTGGAGGTTATCTCAGGATGAAATTCAATATTGTATAGATTTGGTTGAACCTGAGCTTATTTTTTTTAGTGAACGTTTTGAAGAAAAATATAGTTGCTTAAAATTAAAAAATAAAAATTGTATAAAAATAGAAAGTGATTATGAAAAGGAGTTACTAAAATGTAAATTATATTCTGGAGAATCTATAGGAAGAGGAGAGGATCCTTTAATAATTTTATTCACCTCAGGTACAACTGGTTATCCCAAAGGGGCGGTAATATCGCATAGAGCAGTTATAGCCAGGATAATGTACTGTTGCATGGAATATGGGATAAATTCTGAAGATATTTTTCCAGCTTGGCCTCCAATGTTTCATATGGCTTCAACAGACTTAGCTATTGGTTCTTTAATTATTGGGGGATCTGTTGCTTTTATTGATGGGTTTAAATCATTAAAAATTATACAA
>PTKJ01000039.1 GCA_002937675.1 Alphaproteobacteria bacterium MarineAlpha9_Bin1
TCTTTCAATTTCAAATAAAAAACCTTCTGCACAAATTACCGGACCTTGATCTAATCTTTCTTTTAATCCTTTTTTACTCATGTTCCTCCAAAATACTTGAGAGAAGAAAGCCAATGAAAAAAGAGGGTATTTCATTGAACTTCTTTCTCTTTTTTAGTGCTTTAGCAAATGCAGGGTGCACAATAAAGTTCAAATACCCGGTTTTTTAATACTGTAGGTAAAAAAAAACCACCGCTAAAGCAGTGGCTTATGCATTCGCTTTAGCAGATTTTCTACAGCGCCCGCAATTTGATATAAATCAGCGCTTATAACTAATATACCATGTTATAATAATTTTTCAATTATTTTTTGAAGGAGAAAAATTGAGAGCACTGGCCTACACGTATAGGTGCACCCCCGGGTGGCCCTAATAATCCTGCCACAATCTTGCCACACCCAAACCCAATTTTTTGTGTTATAATGGATTTTTAACCACGAGTGAGGTGAAGAGAAATTTTGGCATAACATAAGGGAAATGAAGGGTTTGACAGGTGTTTTCCTGGTGGTGGCATGGAAGGTTTTTCCCCCGACACATGGATTATGATTCCACTGCTCTAAACAACTGAGCTACTCCGCCATGTAAACTTAATATTTTGAAAACAAGAATTATCAAGAATATTAATTAAAAGCAAAATATAACTTTATAAATCACTAATTTATACGCTATTGATCTACGGGTTGCGTGATATTTTTATCTACCTTAGGAGGTATTTTTCTTTCTCGATAAGCAACATATAAAGTACTAGAGAATATAATAATGCTTCCTATCCATGTATTTACCTGGGGTACTTCAGAAAATATCAAATAACCTATTAATACAGCCCAAACTAATTTTAAAAAATCAAAGGGCATTATTACTACAGTATCTTCTTCCTTAAGAGCCTGGGCCAATAACATTTGCGCATAAGTACCTGTAATCCCTATTATTGCTAAAACTAATAAGTCATTTAAACTAGGCATAATCCAATAAAAACTGGCTGCAATAGCAGAGAGGGGTATCATAAATAATACCATATAGGATGTTATTGTTACACTTGATTCTGTTTTTCCCAAAATTTTTATAAAAATTAATGAAACAGACCATATAGAAGCAGATATTAGCACACACATGTGTCCCATATTGATAGTTTTATAGTCAGGATTTACAATAATAGCGGCTCCAATAAAACCTATGATTATTGCAGCACTTCTCCTTATACCTATTTTTTCTCCTAAAAATATTATTGCTAACAAAGTAGCAAATAATGGGGCAGTAAATGAAAGGGATGCTACTTCAGCTAAAGGAGATACACTCAGAGCATAAAAGAAAGTAAGCATTGCAATTACGTTAAAGACAGAACGAAGAAAATGTAATTTTATCCTATTTGTAATTAAAGGTTTAATGCCATATTTTATGAACCAAGGAGCTATAACTACTAAACCAAAAAGATTCCTAAAAAATGCGACTTCAAAAGGATGAATATCAGAAGAAATATGTTTTATAGAAGCATGCATTATTGAAAACAATAATGTAGCTAATATCATCAAAATTATGCCTCTGGAAGAAAAATGAAGATAACTCATTACCTAGTATACTCAATAACTCTCTACTTTTAAGATTAAATTTAAATAAAAAAATTAGTTTAAATTTTCAGAAATCCATCCGCCGCCTAGTACTTGATCACCTTTATAAAATACACTTGCTTGACCAAGCGCCACACCAGAACAGGGACTATTAAAAATGATAGTCGCTTTTTTGTCATCATCAATAAAAATCTTAGCTTCTTGAGGATCATGCTGAGAACGCACTTTAACTTTAGCTACTATTTGGCTTCCTATTTCTATTTTCGTCAACCACGTAATATCAATAGATCTAAATTTAGTTACTAAAAGATCTTTTTCTTCTCCTACATACACTATCCTGTCTTTAGGATCTATTTTAGTTACATATAATGGCTCTCCATTATTAGAATTTACACCTAACCCTCTTCTTTGACCTATAGTAAAACCATCAATACCATCATGTTGACCCATTTTTGAGCCATTAACGTGAATTATTTCACCTGACCTAGATACATCTGGCCGTAACTTTTTAACTATTTCTCTATAAGCTCCTTTTTTTGTAGATTGTACAAAACAGATGTCTTGAGACTCGGGTTTATCTGATACCGGAAGTTCAAATTTTTTTGCATATTTTCTGGTAGAAGATTTACTCATATTACCTAAAGGAAAATAAACCTTTTCTAGTAATTCAATTGGAGTAGCAAATAAAAAATAACTTTGATCTTTTTCCTTATCAAAAGCCCTTAGCAAAGACACGTTAGATTTATTTTTTTTTATAATTGCATAATGTCCTGTTACCAACATTTCTGCTTCCAAACCTAAAGCAGTACTCAATAAATCTCTAAATTTCATTTTTTCGTTACATCTTATACAAGGGATAGGAGTCTTTCCCTCTGCATAAGTATCTGCAAAATCCTTTATAACATCTTGAAAAAAGCGATTTTCATAATTCAAGACATAATGGTCTATACCCAGTTTTTCAGCGACTCTTTTTGCATCATAGATATCTTGCCCGGCACAACAAGATTTAGAATTTTGAGCCTTTTGATTATTCCCATCATATAGCTGCATAGTTAATCCTATAACTTCATAACCTTTTTCGAGCATTAAAGCTGCAGCAACAGAGCTATCTACTCCTCCTGACATAGCCACAACAACTCTTTTTTTATTTTTTACATCATTATTAGTTTTACTAATCTTCATTATTTTTATTTTCTTCTTTTTCCTTTTTTTCTTCCATATTTTTTAATCTAGTTTCTAAAAATTTAGCTATTAAATCTTCTCCATATTCCATAGCCCATTCAGGAACAAAATGTCCCGCATTTTCTTTTCCAGGCAAGATATTTATATCCTTAATAATATTTCCTAAATTTTTAATCACTTCTTGTGGAAACAATGGATCTCTCATTCCAGATAACAACACAGATGGTCCTTCGAATTTCTCGCTTAACCAGAGAGATGCTTTTTTAGATATTTCTGCTCCATCTTTTGCTGGATTGTCAGGAACTATTTTTGGTAGTGCTCTCAGAGCAGCCTTGCTTTCATAGGTATCAAATGGTGCATGATATGCATTACATTCCTTAAGGTTTAAAATTCTATTAGTTCTAGCAATAACAGCTCTGATATTCATGTCTGGGTTATCATTGCAATATTTTCTCCAATCTGCATAACTTTCTGACATTATCTGCGTGCCAGTAGTAATAGCTGTATTGTGAATTATAATACCTTCAATACGATCATGAAATTCCATAGGTAATGTTAATCCTACAAAACCTCCCCATTCATGTACTACTAAGACTATATTGTTTAAATCTAAACGTTCAATCGAATTTATTATAACATTTCTTAAACTAGTAAATGTATATACTTTTTCATCTGTAGGTTTATCTGATCTACCAAACCCAGGAAAATCAATTGCAACAGCTCTATAATTTGAATTAATTATTATATCAATAAAATGTCTCCACATATATGACCAAGTTAAATGACCATGGAGCATTAAAAACGTCAGTTCTGAATCTTTTGGCCCTTCATCAAGATAAGAAATTCTTAGCCCTTCTTTAAAAGTTTCAAAGCCTTTAACATTTTCTAAATAATGCAAGTTGTAAGGAAAACCAGGTAAATTTTTAAACTTGTCTTCTGAAGTACGATAAATTCCAATCATTAAATTTTCCTTAAATGTTATTTTTTATTATCTCTAACATCGTGTTGAAAACTAGGAATATTGACTACAAGACCATCTAGTTTAGATGTTAAAAGTATCTGACATCCCAATCGTGAGGTTGGAGTAAGATTTGATACTAAATCTAACATATCTTCTTCATCCCAACTTGGTACATCAAGTTTAGGAAACCAATAGGGTTCTATAATAATATGACAAGTTGAGCAAGCTAAAGATCCTTCACAGGCACCTTCCAATTCAATCCCATTTTTGTGAGCTATTTCCAAAATCGATAAATTATTTTTTTCTTGAGCTGTTATAATTTCACCGCTTTGATATTTAAAAGTTATTTTTGGCAATTATTCCTCAACTTATTTTCTTAATAATTCTACTTTTTCACTAATCATTTGTGCAGCATATTCTACTTCTTCTAATGATGTAGTGCGTCCAATTGAGATACGTACTGATGACATGGCAAGTTCATCTGATAAACCTATACCTTTAAGAACATAAGACGGTTCGACATCACCTGTAGAACAAGCTGATCCATTAGAAAAGGCAACTTTATTACCTAATTCCCTTACCAACTCGGCTGCATCTACTCCGCCTATACTAATATTTATATTATTATGTAAACGTAAGTTATCATCTTCAAATGAAGGGCCATTAATATTTATATTACTAATTGAATTTTGTAATTTTTTATATAATTTATTTCTTAAAATCATTATGTGTTTTTTATTATAATCAAAATTTTCATAACTTAGCTTTATTGCCTCAGCTAATCCCACTACCAATGGAGTTGAAACAGTTCCTGATCTAATTAATTTTTCTTGTCCACCACCATCAATTTCTGCTACTAAACGCACTCTTGGCCTTCTTCTAAAATATAGAGCCCCTACCCCTTTTGGTCCATAAATCTTATGACCAGAAATGCTCATAAGATCTATCCCTAGCTCATTAACATCAATTCTTATATTACCAATTGCTTGAGCTGCATCAGTATGCAGCCAAACACCATACTTTCTGCAAAGATTAGAAATTTCTTTTAGTGGTTGAATAACACCTATTTCATTATTAGCTGCCATTACTGAAAGTAAAGCAACTTTATCACTCAAGCTTTTACTTAATTGTTCCAAGTCTATTAAACCTAAATTATCCACATTTATAATATTAACTTTAATTCCCCCTGAACTTAATTTATTAGCTGCCTCTATTACACATTTATGTTCAGTACAAACAATTGTTATTTCACTTCTTTGATCATATTTACTTCTGTAGTTCACTACTCCTTTAAGTGCTAAATTATTAGATTCAGTGGCGCCAGAAGTAAAAACTACTTCTGATGGTTTGGCACCTATATTATCAGAGACAAGAACTCGAGCATCTTCTATAGATTTATTAGCTTTTGTTCCAAAAACGTGAGAAATTGAATGAGGATTTCCAAATTCTTTCGTAAAGAAAGGAAGCATTTTTTTTAAAACTTTTTCATCTGTTGGAGTCGTAGCTTGATAGTCAAGATATACAGGATGCATTAATTGATTCCTTTATACTTTCCAAGTTGACTACTATTTTACTAATCTTCTCAACAAATTTCTTTATTATATCTTCTTCCAAATAGGAACAAAGACTTATACGAATAGAACTATTGAGGACGCTATCAGGATAACCCATAGCCCTAAGAACATGGCTAGGGGAAACTTTTCCTGAAGAGCAAGCAGAACCAGATGATACCTCGTATCCTGCTAAATCTAATGCAATTACCATGTTTTCCGCTTCCACACCTTCAAAAGCTATAGATGAAGTATTACTTACTCTCGGTGCATTATATCCAATAATTAAAGCATTTGGACAAGATTTTAAACACAACTCTTCCAATAGATCTCTAGATTTTTTAGACTCATTAATATAAAAATTACTGGAATAATCAGCAGCCACTCCAAAACCAGCTATTAATTCTACAGCCTCTGTTCCTGCTCTTTTCCCATGCTCTTGTCCACCACCCTTTATATATGGTAATAATAAATGCTCTGAATTTTTTTTATAAATTAAACATCCCACTCCCTTAGGACCTCCTATTTTATGGGAAGATATTGTCATAAAATCTATTTTAGACTCTTCAAAACTTTCATTCATATTTATAGGAATTCTTCCTATAGCCTGAACTGCATCCACATGAATTATAGTATTATATTTTTTACTAATGCTGATAATTTCTTCTATAGGTTGTATTACGCCAGTTTCATTGTTAACTAACATTACAGAAATAAACATTTGTTCACTTTGATTATTATATAGAATTTTTTCTAATTGATCTAAAGAAACCACCCCCGACTTATCTACTGGAATTAATAGAGCATCATTTCTTTGACTTAAAACTGAGGGATGTTCAATTGATGATAAAATTGCCCTCATATTATTTGAAGCATTCATAGCTAAAAAATTTGCCTCAGTTGCCCCCGAAGTAAATATGATATTGTTTGATGATATCCCTATCATTGAAGCAATTTTTTGCCTCGAATTTTCAATGATTGCTTTTACTTTTCTTCCTGAACGATGAACTGAAGAAGGATTCCCTACATTTTTCAGGCAGTCTATAACCGCATCAGCAGAATCTTTCAAAATGGGAGCAGAAGCATTATAATCTAAATACAAACTCATCTGAAAACACCTAATTGCCTATAAGTTAAATGATGTTCTAAGAATATTAGAGCATAATAATAATTATAAATATAAAAATGTTTATTTATTAATCTTAACAGCAGGTATTCCTACCATAGTCGCACCAGCAGGTACATCTGATATTACTACAGCATTAGCTCCTATTTTAGATTTTTTACCAACTTTTATAGGGCCTATTAATTTTGCACCTGCTCCTATAACAACACCATCATAAACAGTTGGATGACGTTTTTCTTTCTTGGTTGAAGTGCTTCCCAATGTAACCCCATGATACATAAACACATCATCACCTACTTCGGCAGTCTCGCCTATTACTACACCAGATCCATGATCAATAAAAAACCTTTTACCAATAATCGCTGCCGGATGTATTTCTATCGCTGTTAACATTCTCGATAAATGTGATACCATTCTTGCAAATAAATAAAACTTACGTTGCCATAAAAAATGTGCCATCCTATGAAATAACAAAGCATGAAATCCTGGATAACATAATATTATTTCTATAGATGATCTGGCTGCTGGATCTCTAATTTTCATAGAATTAATTTGTTCTCTTAATGGCTTAAAGATCATAATGGTAGACAGTCTCCAGTTGACGTTTTTGATTTATTTAATTACCTATTAGTATTTAAAGTTATATTTTAAGGACTTATTAACATGCCTGAAATAGTATTACCAGGTCCCGAAGGCCGAATAGAAGCAAGATACGCCCCAGGAATTGGATTAAGACCTCCTTTATCTATTATACTTCATCCACACCCTCGTCAAGGGGGAACGATGAATAATAAGGTTGTATACCATGCATTTCAAGCTTTTAAATCACTAGGTTTTTCAACACTAAGATTTAATCTTAGAGGAGTTGGAAAAAGCCAAGGATCTTTTGATAACGGAAATGGAGAATTAGCTGATGCTGCTTGCTCTCTAGATTGGCTTCAATCTAAAAATCCTAATAGCTCAGAAACATGGGTAGTAGGCTTTTCCTTTGGAGCATGGCTTTCTCTACAACTTTTAATGAGAAGACCAGAAATAATTGGCTTTATTGCTATAAGTCCACCCGCCAATTTATATGACTTTGCTTTTTTATCTCCATGTCCTGTTTCAGGTCTTATCATTCAAGGAACAGATGACAATATAGTAGAAGAAGAACTTGTTGGTATACTTGCAAACAGGTTAAATAATCAAAAAAACATTGAAATATCCTACAAAAAGATTAAGGGTGCTGACCATTTCTTTTCAGATCATTTTCCTACTATTCAAAACTTAATAAAAAACTATGTTACTGCTAGAAAAAATTTAAAATAGTTTATTTATATTTTAACTTTTCTATTAATTTTATATACGGCGCGGATAACTTAGAAGCCCACCAGCAGTAGGGTGCCTGACACCCGTAGTGTTTTTCCAAGTACATGCCATACCTTTCATGCTTCTAACCGCCAAATATGCAAAAGCTTCCGCCTCAATTGAATCTCCATTCCATCCTATCTCATCTACTAAATATACTGTTTCACCAAATTCTTCGTGAAATCCCTTTATTATAGACTTATTTAATCTACCACCACCACATATATACCAAACCCTAGGTGGTGATGTTAAGAAAGAAATACTTTTTTTTGCTGCAGAACTTATTAATTTTGCTAGAGTAGCAGCCTTGTCATTTGGAGAAAGATGTCCAGTATATCTTAATATACTTTTGTTTAGTTCATTTTTATCTAGTGATTTTGGTGGCTCTAAGTTGAACCAACTTTCAGACAAAATATTTTGTATTGTATCATAGCAAATATTTCCCTTTTCAGCCTCTACTCCATTTTTATCAAATTCCCTGTTAAAATATTCCTTCATAATAAAATCTAAAAGAGTATTCCCGGGTCCTATATCAAAGCTGGTAGGAATATCTTCATTGTTCATTAAGTAGGAAATATTAGCAATTCCACCTATATTAAGAAATGCGCAAGGAAACTTTTTATATTTAAAAGAATTAATTAGTGAAAGGTGCCAAATAGGAACCAAAGGCGCTCCTTCTCCACCTAGACATACATCTCTATACCTAAAATTGGAAACTACAGGTATTTTTAATGAATTGGACATATGCTGTCCATCTCCTATTTGCCATGACCACCCTTCATTTGGCTTATGAAAAACAGTGTGTCCATGAAATCCAATCAAATCAATAGATTCAATTTTTATATTATTTTTATTCATAAAATCTTTAATGCAACAAATATGAAAGTCAGTAATTAACCTTGATATGAAAAAGGGATTATTTCTATTGATAATAAATTTTTCTATTTTATTTTTTAATCTCTTAGGAAAATTAAAATTAGAGTACCCTCTGGAAATTATATTTTTATTACCATCTGTAGATAACAATGCGACATCCACTCCATCAAGTGAAGTCCCACTCATTAATCCTAAAGCTAAAAGTGAATCAAAATTATTGTTATATATGTTTTCTTCATCTATTCTCATATGTTATGTCCTTTAAAAAAAATAATTATATTTATAGGGTCTAATTATGGCAAAAGTTTCTTCAGAATTTATAACAGAAATAGCTACACGTGGTTTTATTCACCAAGCAACAGATTTAAATAAGCTAGACAAAATTCTTTCGCAAAGCAAACCTATTACAGGGTATATTGGTTTTGATTGTACTGCAAAAAGTCTTCATGTCGGATCATTAATACAAATAATGTTATTAAGGTGGTTCCAAAAGTTTGGCCATAGACCTATAGTACTCTTAGGAGGAGGAACTTCCTTGGTAGGGGATCCTTCAGGAAAAGATGAATCTAGAAAATTGATAAATAGAGAGATTATAAATGAAAACTCTAAAAACCTCAGAAAAGTATTCCAAAAATTTATAAATTTTGACGGAATGTCAAATAATGCATTACTTTTAAATAATGAAGATTGGTTAACTAAACTTAGTTATATAGATTTTTTAAGAGATTATGGAAAACATTTTTCAGTCAACAGGATGTTAAACTTTGATTCCGTAAAACTCAGATTAGATAGAAAACACAATTTATCATTTTTAGAATTTAATTATATGATTTTACAAGCTTTCGACTTTCTAGAATTAAGTAGAAGATATGATTGCATTTTACAAATGGGGGGATCTGACCAATGGGGAAATATAGTTAATGGTGTGGAATTAAGTAGAAGAGTATCTGCTACTTCAGGAGATAATAAAGAATTATTTGGCCTAACTTCTCCACTAATTACTACAGCTGGTGGAAATAAAATGGGTAAAACTGAAAAAGGTGCAGTATGGTTAGATTCTGATTTTTATTCTCCTTGGGAATACTGGCAATTTTGGAGAAATACTTCCGATCAAGATGTAACAAGATTTTTAAAATTATTTACAGAAATAGATATAACTGAAATAAAAAAATTAGAAAGCCTTAAAGGAGAAGAATTAAATGACGCAAAAAAAATATTAGCTAACTCTGCAACTACCTTGCTTCATGGAAAAGAAAATGCAACAGAATCAGAAAATACAGCAAAAAATATATTTGAGGATAAAAATGTTCAAGATTATTTACCCACAATATATATTGATCTAAAAGAAATAGATAAAAAAATATCAATATTGGATTTATTTGTAATTAATAACTCACTTCTTAGCTCCAAAAACGAAGCTAGACGGCTAATTAGAGGAGGAGGAGCAAAGATAAATAACCAAAGTATAAAGGACGAAAATTTGGTAATAGATAAATCCTTTTTTTCTTCTAATTTTATTGTACTTTCTGCAGGCAAAAAACGTCATATAAAAATAAGCCTAAAAAAATAAATCATTCTGTAACAGGCCGATCCATAAAATCAAACATTCTTCTTAATAAACCTGGAGTTAAAACAGACAAGGGGTTAATAGAACTGTCAATATCTTCCCATTCTCCACGCGCCCTAAAGTTTACTCCTATTACTCCTTCATCTTCTCGACCAGTAAATAATTCTCCAATAATTGGAATATTGTTAAAGATACTGTTAATTGTATAAGCAGGAACGATTGTTCCTCCAATATCAAGAGTTTGATTGTTTCTATCGACCCAACCAACAGCAGTAAAACCTAATGAAAACCCAGAAGCTCTGGATTTTTTTATAATATACCTATCATTCTTTCCTATGAATTGCGCATCATATTGTTCAAATGGAATTCCTTCAGCCGTAAGCAGGTCAAAAAATCCTGTTAAAGATGCAGCCAATAATATCTCTGCAAAGATTGGGGCTTCTTTCAATATAAATTCATCTATACTAATTGTCCCCATAATATCATTTTCTTTCCCTAAATTTCCGTAATACCCTTCCATAGAAAACCGACCTGCAGTTATTACATCACTATATCCTAAAAGAGAGAAAAATTTGCCTGCATCAGTAGCTGTTAAAGAATAACTATTTACGCCAGAATCATAATTTTTAGCTCTACTTATATTAAGTACTATGAATTGGTCATTTTCATACGATGCTTCTAAGTCCAGTTTTTTAACACCTAATTGATCAGTATTATACGATAAACTGGCTGAATAAAGTTTGTACTTTTCACCTAAATATAGTTCATCAACATTTATATTAAAAAATATGGAGGAATCGCCTGAATATTTTTCATCACCCAATAGATCTAAAGGCACAGATAATTTTTTACCTACAGCATTAATTATTAACTTCTTACCTAAACTATAAAATATATCAGCCTCAAATTCATTTTCCAAATACTTAAACTTTCTGATTGCAATATTATAATCATTTTTGTCTTGGTCAATCTCAACCGTTCCTTCTAAATTTAATAAATCATCAACACATAAAAAGTTTAACGTTTTAAAACTAAAATCTTTATCAAGATTGGTGTTCATATATATAACTCCAGGTAAATCTGCAGCCTTCATATACTTTAACTCAGGAATAATAACTTCACTATTTTTTAAATCTACAGTTGTCTTTAAGTTCCAACCTCCATTAAACTCTTTTAACAAAATATTTACTTCTGCGTTACCTGAAATGTTGTCATATGATATTCCCAACTTTTTTCTATCTTCATCATTGAGAATAAAATCAAATTGTAGATTTAATAGCTTTGAATTGGATCTGAAAATTTTTGATTCAAAGTATATATTTTCTGTAGATGCACTACCAAATATGTTTAAGTAATTATCATCAGTATAAATAGAAAAATTTATATTTTTTACTGTATCAAAATCTGAAAATAGGGACAGATAGGAAGTTTTTAGCTCAGTATTATAAATATTACCTTTTATTCTTCTCTCTATATTTTTTAAGTTGAATTTTTCCTCTAATGAAAATTTGATACCTATATCTAATTCAGCACTGCCATTAATCACATTAAAAATATTTTTGTCTAAAATATAAATATTATTTTTTTTAGAAAAATCCACAATATCAGCTAGTTGGCCATCTATTTTAAAATCCAACTTAGCATATGTGTCTTCAAATAAATGGGAAAAAGTAATATTTTTAAATTTTAATTTACCCGTCTTACTTATTGGAGATCTTAATAAAATTTTAGAATTTTTATAATTCAGATAGGTTTTTTCAGAAATTATAACATCATTAAAATTAGGTAATACTAACCCTAAATTATTAAGTTCTAGACTTAAATCATAGGACTCATTAGAAAAGTCATTATTTAATATATTGTGTAAATAAAATATAAAATTTATTTTAACTTCTGATATATCCCCTTGTTCAACATGCTGTAATAACCAGTCATTTAACTCTGGATTTAAAAAATTTTTACTATTATAAACTGTTGACAAAAAATTTAAGTTACTAATATTTATTGAAGCATTAAATAAGGGATTGTCATCAATATTAGTTATTTTACCTAATAAACTTAATTCAGAAACTGTATTGTCTTTATTTTTAAAAGATAAATTAAATTTGTTAAAATTAACAATATTCGCTTTCGAATCACCCGTAATAGCTATTTCAGCATCAGTTAGTAATATTGATTCAAAATTGTTAAAAAAGCTATTTGGCAAAAAAATCATATTTTTTTCATGAAGGTGTAAATTAAGAGAAAGTGAAGAAATTTTATTATTATTTAATACAAACTCTGTGTTTCCAGAGAACGGAATATTATTAATAAAATTTAGTTCTTCATTTTGAAACCGATATACATTTAGAAATTTAAAATTTTTAAAAAATATTTTAGTTATAAAATTATCATTAATATTTTCGTAACACGAACCACTAATATAAACATTTTCATAATTATTTGATGAGGAATTGAATACTTCAAAAT
>PTKJ01000004.1 GCA_002937675.1 Alphaproteobacteria bacterium MarineAlpha9_Bin1
TAATTTGAAGATGTTTTTATTATAAAATGATAGATAGTATTAATAAATTAACAATTAAAGACTTATTATTAAGGGCTAATAGCGATAGGATAGCTATACAATCAACAAGTCCAAGTAACAAATTTATTACTTACGGAAATTTAATAAAAATAATAAATAAAACTCGAATAGTGCTTTGTACTTTAGAGGTAGGGTCTGATAGGCCTTATAATAATATAGCACTAGTTATAAAAGACGGACCTAAAATGGCCTCTATGTTTTTGGCTATTGCGAGTAATCCCCTATGTGTAGCCTGTCCATTAAATCCCTCTTACACTAAGGATGAATTTATTTTTTATTTTAGAGACCTTAATATTAAGACAGTTATAACGGAAAAAAACACATCAGAATCACTACTTTTAGCTGCTAAAGAAGCAGCTGTAAATGTACTATATTTGGACGACATTACAGGAGAAATAATTTTTGATGGTCACATTGATGTTAAGTCTTGTGAACCTCAGCGAGATAAATATGCAATGATGGCTGAAAATTTTAGTGATAATGACATAGCATTAATTCTTCATACCTCTGGCACTACTACAAGGCCAAAGATGGTTCCTTTAACGCACAAAAATCTGATTGCTTCAGCACATAATATTTCTCAGACTTTAAATTTGGAATCAGTTGATAAATGTTTAAATATCATGCCTTTATTCCATATTCATGGTTTAGTTGCTGGTCTGCTTGCAGTCTTATACCAATCTGGAACATCTATTATTCCGAATAGTGGATTCAATGCTCTCAGTTTTTTTAAATGGTTAGATGAAACTAAACCTAGCTGGTATACTGCTGTACCTACGATGCATCAAATTATTCTCTCAAGAGCAGACAGAAATAAAGAGATTATAGACTCAAATCCTTTAAGGTTTATTAGATCTTCTTCAGCTTCTCTTCCTAAATCA
Source organism: Alphaproteobacteria bacterium MarineAlpha9_Bin1 (assembly GCA_002937675.1). Lineage (GTDB taxonomy): Bacteria > Pseudomonadota > Alphaproteobacteria > TMED109 > TMED109 > MarineAlpha9-Bin2. Next base: position 942 of record PTKJ01000004.1, read on the forward strand.
GTAATGAAAAATCTAGAAAAAACATTTAATACGGCTGTTATAGAATCTTATGGAATGACTGAGGCAGCTCATCAAATGACCTCTAACCCCCTCCCTCCACTTATAAGAAAAAGTGGGTCTGTAGGTATCCCTGCAGGACCTGAAGTAAAAATTATGTCTAACAAAACTATTTTAGGAAAAGATAAGAAAGAAATTAGAGGACAAATAATAATAAAAGGTAAAAATGTTACTCAGGGTTATTTAAATAATGAAGCAGCAAATTCTGAAAATTATTTTAATGGATGGTTTTTAACTGGAGATGAAGGATATTTTGATAAAGATGGCTATCTTATAATTTCTGGTAGACTAAAAGAGATAATAAATCGAGGAGGAGAAAAAATAAGCCCGTTAGAAGTTGATGAAGTATTAACAAGACATGAGCATGTCTTACAGGTTGTCACTTTTTCAATCCCTCACCTTAAATTAGGAGAAGATATTGCTGCAGTAGTAGTACTTAAAAAAGATATTAATAGCAACATTGATGAAAAAGATCTAAAAAACTTCTGTAAAAATAAACTTGCAGATTTTAAAATTCCTAACAAAATAATATTTTTGGAAGAGATTCCTAAAGGTGCTACAGGTAAAATTCAGCGGATAGGAATGGCTAAAAAATTGGGACTAGAATGAAAATATGTATATTTGGATCAGGAGCTATAGGTAGTTATATAGGCTCCTTGCTAATTAAGGGAGGGGCAGATGTTTCTCTTATATGTAGAGGAGAACATTTAAAAGCTATCCAAAACAAAGGGTTATTAATGCAGAGTAAGGAAACCAAAGAAGAATACTTTTGTAAACCTAAAGCTAGTGATGATCCAGGTAGTTTAGGAAAACAAGATTTTATAATAGTAACTCTAAAAGCGCATTCTGCCGCCTTGACTGCAAAATTACTTCTTCCCTTATTAGGTGACAACACTTCTGTTTTATCAGCAGTTAATGGTTTGCCCTGGTGGTACTTCTATAAAAGTGGAGATAAATATGAAAACAAAAAACTAATCTCTGTTGATCCTAAAAACGAACAATGGGATTTCATTAGACCTCAAAGAGCTTTAGGTTGTGTCGTTTATCCAGCAGCAGAAATTAAAAAACCTGGACATGTTATACATTCTGAAGGAAATAAACTTTTAATAGGCGAACCTGACGGATCTCTTTCTGAAAGGGCAAAAATTATTTCAACAATACTTATTCAATCTGGATTTAAATCACCGGTTAGAAAAAAAATTAGAGAAGATATTTGGATGAAATTATGGGGAAATCTTGCTTTTAATCCTATCAGTGCTCTTACTGGATCTACCTTAGAAGATCTGGCTAATGATAAAGATACGTGTGAAGTGATAAGAGATATGATGAAAGAGGGAGAAAATGTAGCTAAAGCGCTTGGAATATCTTTTCCCATTAGTTTAGAACAAAGAATTGAAGGAACAAGAAAAGTTGGACAGCACAAAACATCAACGTTACAGGATTTGGAGCTAGGAAGGCCCATGGAAATAGATGCTTTAACAAAATCCGTATCTGAAGCGGGAAAAATTGTTGGAATAGAAACTCCTACAATAGATATGGTTTATTCTCTAGTTAGACTGAAAGCCCAAGAATCAGGGTGTTATCCAAATCCCTAGTTATAAGCCAAGAGCACTTCCGTCTCTTCTATGATCGGAGCCACCTATTAAAACAGATCCTTTACTACTAAATTGTATTACCTGACCCCCTCCATGAGGTAAATCACAAACTTCCACATCATGCCCAATTTTTTTTAATTCATTCCTGATACCTTGAGAAACACCTCTCTCACACTGTAAAATTCCATCAAAAAAGAAACTCCTAGGGAAATCCAAACTTTCTTGAGGGTTCATTTTATAATCTACTATATTAGAAAGTACATGAGCCTGTCCCGTAGGTTGATAATGACCTCCCATCACTCCGAAAGATAAAAAAGGCATTTGATCCCTCATAACCATAGCAGGAATTATTGTATGCATTGGTCTTTTCCCTCCTACCAAAGAATTAGGATGCTCAGGATCAAGCAAAAAACCGGCTCCCCTGTTTTGAAAAAGAACCCCTGAGCCAGGAGCTACTATTCCACTCCCAAAGGAATGAAATATAGAATTTATTAATGAAACTGCGTTTCTATTTTTATCTACTACTGTTATATAAACGGTATCAGAATGTAAGGGAATTACCGGTTGATATGAATTTTCAATACAACTTTCTAATTTAATTAAAGATCTTAGCTTTTCTATATATTCTTCAGATAAACATTCATCTATAGGAATATAAGCAAAATCAGGATCTGCTAAATAATGATTGCGGTGACTAAAAGCAATTTTTGTGGCTTCCGCTTGCAAATGTATTCTAGAAGAAGAATTGGGATCCATTTTATTAAAATCAAATCCTTCAAGAATTTTTAGAATTATTAAAGCGATTAAGCCTTGCCCGTTGGGAGGGCACTCAAAAACTTCAACATCTCTATAACTAGCTGAAATGGGATCAACATAATCAGCTGTTGCTGAAGCAAAATCTTCAAGCGTATGAAAACCTCCAAGAGAGCGAAGTTTTTTTACCATATCTTCTGCAACAAAGCCCTCATAAAAACCTGTCCCTCCCTCTTCAGCAATTCTTCCTAAAGTTTCAGCTAATTTAGGCTGATAATGTATTTCACCACATTTTAATGGCTTACCTGAAGGTAAAAATATCTTTTTACAATCATTATCAATAGAAAGTTTTTCAAACTCTCTTTCCCAATAATCTCCAATTATATCTGCAACAACATACCCTTTTTCTGCATATTCTATTGCTGGTTTAAGAATTTGTTTTATTGATAAAGTTCCATGATCTTCAATTAATTTCACCCAACCAGCCACTCCTGCTGGAATACTTACCGCATGCGGACTTTCAAAAGGAATATTATCTCTTATCCCTAACTCATCCAATTTATCTATTGATAAAGCATCAGGTGACTTTCCAGAAGCATTCAAAGCTATAATATTTTTACTTTCAGAAGGTCTATATAGGCAAAATAAATCACCTCCAATGCCGGTAGAATGAGACTCTACCACGGCTAACACTGCAGCTGCAGATATTGCAGCATCAATAGCATTACCACCTGCTGATAATAAGTCTGTAGCCGATTTGGTAGCAAGTGGATGAGAAGTAGCCGCCATACCATTCATAGAATATACAGGTGAACGTCCAGGAAAATGAGTATCTCTCAATTATAATCCTTAAATAATTTATATGCCACGCAAGGATAACAAAAGCATTATGTATTAACAATTTATTAAGTTAAGAAATTAAAAATTGGGAGAATTCCCTTTTTTATCATCTAGTTCTATTACCCATATATCTTGGTCAATATTTACTATCTTGTTTAATTTACTTTTAATTACTTTTTCCTCTTCCCAATCACTTGAGCTATATGGCTCCCAAGGATCACTAGTCTTAGTTTTTTTATAAGTATATATTTTAGAAAAACCATCTAAGTTATTTAATTTCAAAAAAATTTCGCCTGAAGATTTGTCTCCTCTTCTAATTAAATATGTATCTAGAAATCTTTTTCTAGTTTCTCTTATAAAGGCCGCAACAATAAAATCAGAATTAATACTCATATTTCTTATAATACTAGGAATAAATCAATAAAAATATATTTTGCAGTTGAAAGTATAAAAACAAACCTATACATTCCATTTTTTTACATAAAAAACTGTTTTTTTGTGAACAGATAAGCTATAGATAAAAAATAATTTTATAAAATATTTTAAAACATTAGAAATTTAAGTTCCGGCTATATAAAATGAATTATGCAGTAATTAAAAGTGGTGGAAAACAATATAAAGTCATATCAGGAGATGTCATTCTGATAGAGAAAAATTCTGCTGAAAAAGGAAGTGAAATCAGATTTGAAGATATAATTATGTTAGGTGAAGGAGCTAACATAAAAACTAAGTCTTCAGAGCTTGCTTCAGCTGCAGTTATTGGAGAGGTAATAGAGCAGATAAAGGGTCCTAAAATCACCATCTTTAAGAAAAAAAGAAGGCAAAATTATAGAAGAAGAAAGGGACATAAACAGGATCTCACTGTGGTACGAATAAAAAGTATTGGAGTCAAAACGTCTACCCCGAAGAAAACAGTCAACAAAAAAATAGCTTCTGAGAAAGCAAATACATCTAAGACCAAACCTTCTTCAGCTTCTAATAAAGTAAACACAAAATCAGAGAAGACATCTTCGAAGGTAGACAAGGAGGAATAAGATATGGCACATAAAAAAGCAGGTGGTTCTTCAAGAAATGGAAGAGATTCAGCAGGTCGACGTTTAGGAGTAAAAAAGTTTGGTGGTGAGAACGTAAAAGCAGGTAATATTTTAGTTCGCCAAAGAGGAACTAAATTTCACCCAGGAAACAATGTTGGAATGGGAAAAGACCATACTCTTTTTGCATTATCTGATGGAAAAGTTTCTTTCTTCCTAGGACAAAAAAAGAGAAAAATTATAAGAGTTGAAAAAAACTAATTTCTTTATTAATTGAGTTTTAATATTATATAATTGGAATTAAATATACAAAGTATGTTTAAACATTGTGTAGTTAGATATAATGCAATTTCTAGACCAAGCAAAAATTTATATGAAATCAGGAGACGGAGGTAACGGTTGCGTTAGCTTTAGAAGAGAAAAATACGTAGAATTTGGAGGTCCAGATGGTGGGAATGGTGGGAATGGTGGAAATATAGTTTTTAAATGTAGCTCAGATCTCAACACTCTTATAGATTTTAGATATAAACAGCATTTTAAGGCTCAAAGGGGAAAAGCCGGTATAGGAAAAAATTGCTCAGGGGCTAATGGTAAAGATCTTATTATTAAAGTACCTGTTGGAACACAAATTATATCAGATATTGATAAAAAAACTATTTTGAAAGATTTAACAAAAGAAGGACAAAAAATAACTCTGCTTGAAGGTGGCAAAGGTGGCTTTGGTAACACTTATTTTAAGAGTTCTGTTGAACGGGCGCCGAGAAGAGCTAATCCTGGAAATACTGGAGACGAAATGTGGGTATGGCTGAGATTGAAAATCATAGCGGATGTTGGAATACTAGGTCTTCCAAATGTTGGAAAGTCTTCTCTGTTATCAGTTATTACAAATGCTAACCCAAAAATAGCAAACTACTCTTTCACAACACTTTCTCCGCAGTTGGGAGTAATAAAAAGCCAGGATATGGAAATAACGATTGCTGATATTCCCGGATTAATTAAAGATGCCCATAAAGGAATCGGAATTGGAACGAGGTTTTTAGGACATTTAGAAAGGTGTAAAATACTTGTACATTTAATTGACGCCCAATCAGATAATCTAATAGAATCTTACAAAACAATTATAAAAGAACTAGATGCTTACGGAAAAGATTTGATAAATAAAAAACAGATTGTTGTTTTAAGTAAGACAGACTTAATCAAAAATAGCGAATTACGTAATAAGGTTAAAAAAATTAAAAATTATACGAAACAAGAAATAATAGAAACCTCTGCTGTATCAGGGAAAGGAATAAAAACTATTATCAAACAGTTATTGAAAAATATATCCACTCTAGATAGCGCAGATAATAAAAAGAAAATCCAGGAAAAATGGCATCCTTAAAGACCATAAAAAACGATGCAATATTACATGCAAAAAGAATAGTAATTAAAATCGGCTCCTCACTTATTATTAACAACAAAACAGGAAACCTGGATAATCAATGGATGGATGCACTTGCTGAAAATATAGATTTTTTAATTAAAAATAAAAAAGAACTATTAGTAGTAACCTCCGGTGCCATAGCACTAGGAAAAAATGAATTAAATCTAAATAAACAATCTTTAAAACTTCATGAAAAACAGGCTTGTGCTGCTACTGGTCAAATTCTTTTGGCTAAGGGCTGGAAAGAAGTCTTTGAAAAACTAGGTCTTAAATGTGCACAAATCCTAGTGGGACATTCTGATTTAGAGACTAGGCGTTCTGCAATGAACGCTCGCATAACCTTAAATACATTGTTAAAATTAGAAACTATTCCTGTAATTAATGAAAACGATACCATAGCTACTATTGAGATAAGATACGGAGATAATGACCAACTTGCAGGTAGAATAGCACACTTAGTAGGTGCAGATCTCGTCATTCTTCTTTCTGATATAGATGGACTCTATTCTAGTGATCCCAATCGCAGTGATAAAGCAGAGTTTATATCTGAAGTAAATGAAATTAACGAAGATATAGAACAAATGGCAAAAAATACTAAATCCCTTATGGCCTCAGGAGGCATGACAACAAAAATAAAAGCAGCAAAAATTGCTCTATCGGGTGGATGTAGTCTTATAATTTCTAAAGGATCAAAAGTTGGAGGATTATTAAAGCTTATTGAAGGCGGAAAATGTACTTTATTTAAAGCTACAGAAAGCCCTCAAAATGCCAGAAAAAAATGGATCACAAGCCATAGAAATAAAGATAAAAATATTATTATAGATGGAGGAGCGGCAAAAGCATTAAGATCTGGAAATAGCCTTTTACCAGCAGGGGTGATAAATTCTTCAGAAAACTTTAAAAGAGGAGAAACTATTGAGATAATTTCAGAAAACAAAAATATTATAGGCTGCGGAATTAGTGCATATGACTCTGATGAAATTAAACAAATTGCTGGGAACAATAGCAAAAAAATTATAGAACTATTAGGTTATAAAGGTAGAGATGAAATAATTCATCATGATGACATGGTAATAGATAAAATAAAATGAAAGTGCTATTTAGTTAAAAGACTTTTTTATGAAAAAAAATACTAATAAAAATATGCAGAAAAGAATTGAGAAAATTTGTATTGAAGCAAACAACTGTGCCAATATGCTTGCTTCGGCGTCTACTAGTCTCAAAAATGATGCTCTTAATAAAATTGCAGACAGAATAGATTATGATAGAAAAAAAATTTTGGAAGAGAATTTAAAAGATTTAAATGATGCAAAAAATAATAACTTGCCTGATGCAATGATAGATCGCCTAATACTCAATAAAAACCGCATAAAAGACATGACAAATAGTGTTAGGAAAATATCTAAATTACCTGATCCAATAGGTACAGAAATCAGAAAATGGGAAAGACCTAATGGCTTAAATATTTCGCAAATCAGAGTACCCATAGGCGTAATTGGAATAATATATGAATCTAGACCCAATGTTACAGTGGATGCAAGCTCACTTTCTCTAAAATCTGGAAATTCTATAATTTTGAGAGGAGGATCAGAAAGTTTCAATTCAAGCAAAGCTATAGTTGAATCTATACATGAAGCCCTTCAAAATACTTCTATACCAATAGGATCTGTTCAGATGATAGATACCATTGATAGAGAAGCAGTTGGAGTAATGTTATCTATGAATAAGTACATAGATTTAATTGTTCCAAGGGGAGGAAAATCTTTAATAGCAAAAGTACAAATGGATAGTAAAATTCCTACTTTGGCACATTTAGATGGTTTATGTCACACTTATGTCGATACTGATGCTGATGAAGATATGTCAATTAAAATTGCTATAAATGCCAAAATGCGTAGGACTGGTATTTGTGGGGCTACAGAAACACTACTATGTCATAATAATATTAGAAATTCTATACTTCCTAAAATAATTGATGGTTTAATATCCAGTGGATGTGAAATAAGAGGAGATGAAGAAGTAAAAAAATTAAATAAAAAGATTCTCAAGGCAAAAGAAGAAGATTGGTCAACTGAATATCTAGATTCAATCATTTCGATTAAATTGGTTTCAAATGTTAATGAAGCTATTAGGCATATAGAAAAATACGGATCAAATCATACCGATTCAATTATTACAGAAAACAAAAATACAGCTGAAATTTTTCTTGAAAAAGTGAATAGTGCAATAGTTTTACATAATGCCTCCACCCAATATGCTGATGGGGGAGAATTTGGTATGGGAGCAGAAATGGGTATTGCAACTGGAAAACTTCATGCGAGAGGGCCTGTAGGATTAGAACAACTTACTACTTATAAATATCAAATTCGTGGAAATGGGCAGGTGCGTCCTTAGTGCATAGCAATACTTACATTAATTCATCTAGATCTATAGGATTGTATAAAAGAAAAAATATGCGCATTGGTTTATTAGGTGGATCATTTAATCCAGCGCATCGTGGTCATATATATATATCTAACATGGCAATTAAACTATTTAAATTGCACGAGGTATGGTGGGTGATAAATCCACAAAACCCCTTAAAATCTAGTAAAAGCACTGCTCCTTTAAAAGAGAGAATTAACTATGCTAGAAATTTAATTGTTGGAAACAGAATAAAAGTTCAATCTTTAGAGGATCGTTATTATACTAAATACACTTATCACACTATCAAAAAATTACTACAATGTCAGCCAGGAAATAAATTCATCTGGCTTATGGGAGCAGATAATTTATCACAAATAAATCTTTGGATTAATTGGAATAAAATTTTCGACATAATACCCATTGCAGTTTTTAATAGAGAAGGATATTCTAGGACAGTAATCAGCTCAGTTGCTGCAAATTATTACAATCAAAGCTTGTATAATAAGCAAAACCTTTCAAAAATTTTTAAGCGAGATCTTCCTGTATGGGTTTTTATTCGTTTAAGAAAACTTCCTTATTCATCTACAGAAATTCGATATAATAGAAAGAGGAACAATTAATATAATGAAAAATAATAAAATCTCACATAAAAACAAAAATGATCTAATCTTGAATACCATAGTTGAAAAAACTTTGGACGTTGGAAAAGCTGAAAATATTATTTCTATTTCTCTTAATGGAAAGTCTTCCATAGCAGACCATATGATAATAGCTAGCGGGACTTCTGCAAGACATGTATCTGCTCTTGCCAACCAATTAAGTAGAAAATTAAAAAAAGAAGGCTATACCATATTATCGATACAAGGGCAATCTGAAGCCAATTGGGTCTTAGTAGATGCAGGAGATGTTATTATTCACTTGTTCAGACCTGAAGTAAGAGATTTTTATAATTTAGACAAAATGTGGTTAACACCACAAGATGGTATAGAAATATAATTTTTATAAAGATTATTCCAAAAAGAAAACAAATAAGTTAGATTAAATTAAAACTTATAATCTCTTACTTTGCTTAATAACAGTATATAAAGGTGCAATATGTATTTATTTAAAAACAACATAGTCAAAATTTTCATAATTTCATTTATATTTGTAATTTTAATTTTTTATAATAACTTTCTTACATCAACTTCAGATGCGGCTAATGAAAATGATGATGTTTATCAGCAACTCAATATGTTCGGTGAAGTGTATGAGCGAGTGAGACGAGAATACGTCGAAGAAGTTACTAATAAGGAATTAATTGAAGCAGCAATAGAGGGAATGCTTCAATCTTTAGATCCTCATTCTTCATTTATGAACGCCGATTCATTTAAAGACATGCAGGTGCAAACCAAAGGTGAATTCGGAGGATTAGGAATTGAAGTATCCATGGAAGAAGGTCTAGTTAAGGTTGTGTCCCCAATCGATGATACACCGGCTTTCCATGCAGGCATTCAAGCTGGAGACTTTATAATTGAAATCGATGGAGAATCAGTGTTGGGAATGTCCTTAGGGGATGCAGTGGACAAAATGCGGGGAAAAATTAATACAGAGATTGTTATTACTATTTTAAGGGAAAATAAAGAACCTTTTGAAGTCAAGATCATAAGAGATAAAATAAAAATACAGTCCGTCCGTGCTAGGAAAGAAGGTAACGTTGCTTATTTAAGGATAACTTCTTTCAACGAAAAAACTAAAACAGGTCTTTTGGAAAATATGAAAAAACTTAAAGATCAAATTGGTGAAAACATAACAGGTGTAATTCTTGACTTAAGAAACAATCCTGGGGGTCTATTAGAACAAGCCATCGCAGTTTCTGATGCTTTTCTTAATCAAGGTGAAATAGTATCTACTAGAGGAAGAATTAGCAGAGGACAGCAAAGGTTTAATGCTACCAAAGGAGATATTTCAGATGGTCTCCCAATAGTTGTATTAATTAATAGTGGGTCAGCATCAGCATCAGAAATAGTAGCTGGAGCACTGCAAGACCATAAAAGAGCTATCATTATGGGGACAACCTCTTTTGGAAAGGGTTCTGTTCAAACTATTATTCCTATACAAAAACATTCTGCTATGAGATTGACAACTGCAAGGTATTATACTCCTTCAGGCCGTTCCATTCAGGCTACAGGAATTATTCCTGATATAATTGTAAAACAATCAAAAATAGAGGAATTAAAATCTTTTTCTGAAAGAAGAGAAAGTGATTTAAGAGGTCATCTTGATAATCCTAGCAACTTGAAAAATGATAACAGCGATACTACAGAAACAGCTGATAATGAAGATGACAAGGATAATTTTGTGGATTATCAATTAAATAGAGCCTTGGATCTTTTAGAAGGAATTTCATTCTATAATAAAGATCATGTATGATAAGTCTTCTTATAGACAATGTGTAGGTATTACAGTTTTCAATCCAGATGGAAATATATGGATTGGGAAACGTTCTAATATGTATGGAAGGAAAAGAATATGGCAGATGCCACAAGGAGGAATAAATGATGGTGAAATTCCACTAGATGCTGCTAAAAGAGAATTATTTGAGGAAACAGGTCTTAAAAATGTAAAATTCATAAGAGACTGTTCTAAATGGTTGCAATATGATTTTCCCAAAGAAATACTCATCCATAAAAATTATATAGGACAAAATCAAAAGTGGCATTTATTTTATTTTCAAGGGAGTAACCAAGAAATCAATCTTAATATTTCTAATAAACCAGAGTTTTGTGAGTGGAAATGGTCAACAATTAGCAATGCTATTGATCAAGTTATTAGTTTTAAGAAAAATGTTTATATATCTTTATTTGATGAATTTGGGCCATTGATAAAAATAAATACTAAGTCTTTGTAATTTTTTAATTACTTAACTAGCTCTATTTTAGCTTCCAGTTTGTCTAGCCTATTTTGTATTAAATTGCTTTCTTTTTCATCCTGAGATGACCTCAACTGTTCTATAAGATTTTGAATCTGATCCTTACATTCAGATTCATCAATATCCTCTATAGAGCATAGTTCACTTGCCAATATAGACACTTGATTAGAAAGCACTTCTACAAAACCACCTGCCAAAAAGAATTTTTCAGTTTTATCAGCATCGTGGATCTCAAGCAATCCTGGTCTAATACTAGAAATTATAGGTGCATGCCCAGGCAATACCCCAAAATCTCCTTCTGATCCGGCAATGATGACCATATCCACCTGTCTGGAAACTACAAGTTTATCGGGTAATACCAGCTCTAATTGAAGTCTCTCTGATTCGCTCACTTATCTATACTTTCTAAAATTAAGCTACTTCTGCGGCCATATTTTTGGCCTTTTCTACTGCCTCTTCAATAGTTCCAACCATATAGAAAGCTGACTCAGGTAAATCATCATATTCCCCAGAACACAATGCTTTAAATCCTTTTATTGTATCTTCTAATTTAACAAATTTTCCTGAAGTTCCTGTGAAAACCTCAGCAACATGAAAAGGCTGAGACAAAAATCTTTGAATTTTTCTAGCACGGGTCACTGTCAGTTTATCTTCTTCAGACAGCTCATCCATTCCCAGAATTGCTATTATATCCTGAAGTGATTTATAAGTTTGTAATATTCGCTGTACTTCTCTTGCTACTTCATAATGTTCATCACCTATTACTCTTGGATCTAATATTCTTGAAGTAGAGTCCAAGGGATCAACTGCAGGATAAATTCCTAATTCCGCAATTTGACGTGACAAAACGGTTGTAGCATCCAGGTGACTAAAAGATGTAGCCGGGGCTGGATCGGTCAAGTCGTCTGCAGGTACATATATAGCCTGAACTGAAGTGATAGAACCTTTATTAGTCGAAGTAATTCTTTCTTGTAAAGTTCCCATATCAGTTGCCAGCGTGGGTTGATAACCTACTGCAGAAGGTATCCTTCCTAATAAGGCAGAAACTTCTGATCCTGCTTGAGTAAATCTAAATATATTGTCTACAAAAAACAAAACGTCCTGCCCTTCTTCATCTCTGAAATATTCGGCCAATGTTAAACCTGAAAGTCCTACTCTAGCTCTAGCTCCTGGCGGTTCATTCATTTGACCATAAACTAAAGCAGCTTTAGAATTTTTTCCTTCTAGATCTATAACACCTGATTCTATCATTTCATGGTACAGATCATTTCCTTCTCTTGTACGTTCTCCAACACCTGCAAAAACTGAGTAACCTCCATGTCCCTTCGCAACATTATTAATTAACTCCATAATTATTACTGTCTTTCCTACGCCTGCACCTCCAAACAAACCTATCTTTCCTCCTTTCACATAAGGAGCCAGAAGGTCTACTACTTTAATTCCGGTAACTAGTATCTCAGTCTCTGTAGCTTGCTCGACAAATGTTGGAGCTGGCCTATGAATAGGATAAGATTTTTTAGTTTTTACAGGACCTCTTTCATCAACAGGTTCGCCTACTACGTTTAGTATTCTTCCTAACGTTTCAGGACCTACTGGTACCGATATAGGTTTGGCAGTATCCGTCACTTGTTGTCCTCGTACAAGTCCATCAGTAGCAGACATTGCTATCGACCTAACAGTATTTTCTCCTAAGTGTTGAGCAACTTCTAAAACTATTTTCTCTCCATCTTTTTCGACTGTAAGAGCATCTAGTATATTTGGAAGGTTGTCTTTGAATTGGACATCTACAACCGGTCCTATAATTTGTGTAATATTACCTACTTTTTTACTCATACTTCACTCCATTAACAGTATTCAAATTTTGTTCTCCAATCACAGGGCTTCAGCTCCAGAAATAATTTCAATAAGTTCCCTAGTTATTATTGCCTGTCTTTGTCTATTATAAGATAGAGTCAGTCTATCTATCATTTCTCCTGCATTCCTAGTTGCATTATCCATTGCAGCCATCCTTGCTCCTTGCTCTCCAGCGCCACTTTCTAAAATAGATTTATAAAGTTGGGTAGAAATATTTTTAGGTAAAAGGTCAGATAATATGGCTTGTTCCTCTGGTTCAAATTCAAAAAAAACATTTTCTTCTTTGGATTCCTCCAAATTTTCTACCTCATAAGGAATGATTGATTGTTCGGTAGCAATTTGTGATATAACCGACTTAAATCTGTTATAATAAATTAAACAACTTCCAAATTCATCTAGTTCAAATCTCTTAATTATTTCAGAACCCACAGTTTCTGCTAGATTAAATAAGGTTTTGCCACTGGCAGAAATTTCATAAGTATTGATTATTTTTCCTTGAAAATTATTTTTAAGAACTTCAGAACCCTTGCGACCTATACAAAGCAATTTTACGGGAATATTGTTTGTTTCCAGCTCCGAAATCTTATTTTTAACATTTCTAACTATAGAAGAATTAAATGCACCACACAAACCTCTGTCAGAAGTAACCACTATAAGTAGTTTTGTTTTATTATTATTATTTCCCTTTAACATTAGGGGAGATAAATCACTATCCTTTAGAGAAAACGTTAATGAAGACATAATCTTTGACAATTTTTCCGCATAAGGCCTTGCTGCCTCCGCTATATCTTGTGCGCGTCTAAGCTTAGAAGCAGCAACCATTTTCATGGCTTGTGTAATTTTTTTTGTGGAACTCACACTATCTATGCGGTTCCTTAAATCTTTAAGGTTAGCCATTCTTTTTCATCAATCGTTTTTTTCAAAATTTTTAGCGACATTAACTATTATATCACTTATTGATTTTTCTAAATTATCATCAAGAGCGCCTTTCTCTCTTATGGTCTCTAAAATTTTAGCATTGTTTTTCTTAACTTCATCAAGCAATGCCTCTTCAAATGCACCTAGAGTTTTTACTTCCATTTTATCAAGAAAACCTTTAACACCTGCATAAATTACTATTATTTGTTCTTCAACAGGTAAAGGAGAATATTGAGACTGTTTTAATAACTCAGTTAATCTAGCCCCTCTTCCTAATAATTTTTGTGTTGCAGCATCTAAATCTGATCCAAATTGAGCAAATGCCGCCATTTCTCTGTATTGTGCAAGCTCTAATTTTATAGAACCTGCTACTTGTTTCATGGCTTTTATTTGAGCAGACGAACCAACACGACTAACAGACAGTCCAACATTAATAGCTGGTCTAATTCCTTGGTAAAATAGGTTCGTCTCTAAAAAAATTTGTCCATCTGTAATAGATATAACATTAGTAGGAATGTAAGCAGATACATCTCCTGCTTGAGTTTCTATGATAGGCAACGCTGTAAGTGATCCAGCTCCATTAACATCATTTAATTTAGCTGCTCTTTCTAAAAGTCTAGAATGCAAATAGAATACATCTCCTGGGTAGGCTTCTCTACCTGGAGGACGCCTCAACAAAAGTGACATTTGTCTATAGGCCACTGCATGCTTTGATAAATCATCATAAACGATCAAAGCATGCATTTTATTATCCCTAAACCATTCTCCTATTGCACAACCTGTGTAAGGAGCCAAATACTGAAGAGGAGCAGGCTCGGAAGCTGTCGCAGCAACTATTACCGTATAATCAAGTGCACCCCTTTCTTCTAGCTCCTTTACTATTTGTGCAACAGTAGATCTCTTCTGCCCTATGGCTACATAAATACAATAAAGTTTCTTTTCTTCAGATCCAGATTCATTTATAGCTTTTTGATTCAGAATAGTATCAATGGCCAAAGCAGTTTTTCCTGTCTGTCTATCTCCAATAATAAGTTCCCTTTGTCCTCTTCCAATTGGGACTAGAGAATCTATAGCTTTTAAACCAGTTTGAACAGGTTCATGAACCGATATTCTGGGAATAATTCCAGGTGCTTTAACATCGACAACTCTTCTTTCAGATGAATCTATTTTCCCTTTTCCATCTATTGGATTTCCCAACGCATCCACAACTCTGCCAAGTAATCCTTTCCCTACAGGAGCATCTACTATTCTATTAGTTCGCTTTACAATATCTCCTTCTTTTATTCCTCTATCATCTCCAAAAATAACTACACCTACATTATCTGCTTCAAGATTTAGAGCCATTCCATATATTCCACCTGCAAACTCAACCATCTCTCCAGCCTGAACATTATCTAATCCATACACTCTTGCAATACCATCCCCTACCGAAAGCACCTGGCCTATTTCTGCAACTTTAGTCTGCGAATCGAATTTCGATATTTGTTCTTTAATAATAGATGAAATTTCTGCTGCATTTAGATCCATTTATCTTATCCCTCTCTCATAGATACTTTTAGGTCTTCTAGTCTAGATCTTATAGAACCATCCAACATAAGCGAGCCTATTCTTAATACATAACCTCCTAGTATGGAAGGATCTATTTTTGTATTTAAATTAACTTTTGAACCTGCTGATTCCTGTATTTGTTTTTCAACTAGCCTAAGATCTGCTTCGCTTAATTCAATTGCGCTGACTAGTTCAGCTGCTAAAATACCCTTATCACTAGAATACATTTCTCTAAAACGATCACAAATACGTCCTATTAAATAAGACCTTTTATTCATACATACTACAGTGAAAAAATTTGTTAAAAGTGTAGACATTGCAGCCTTTTTTAAGATGCTAGCCACTAAAACCTTTTGTTCATGACGAGATAGTAATGGGCTTTCAATAATTTTTCTAAAATCTTCACTCTTATCTATCATTAATTTGATTTGTTCTATTTCTTCATAAGTGACATCTATGCATTTTTGTTCTTGAGATAATTCCATCAATGCCTTTGAATATCTTTCAACTATGCCATTAATATTTTTAGAATTATTCGCCAATTTACATATGTCCCAAATAACAACTAAATATAAAAACTGCCACTAAAAACCCTGCGACGGTTTGGTAGCACAACATTGCCTTATGTGCAATAAAAGATAAATATTTATATAAAAAATTATAAAAAATTATATGGGTCAATATCTATTTTTATTCTTATATCCTTTCTAACATTAACTTTTGCAAGCCATTCTCTTATAAATGGTTGCAAGAGAGAATTTTTTTCTCCTTTTAATAAAAACCTAAAACGGTACCACCCTCTAAGTTTATTAATAGGCGCTGGAGCAGGACCAAGCACTGTGATTCGCTGATTAACTGAATTCTGTTTCTTTTTTGCAAGCATTTTAACAAAGGTTTCTAATTTTGTGATATTTTTTGACTGCACTATAATTGCTGCTAATCTACCATATGGAGGCATATTTCTAAGTGATCTATTTTCCGATTCTAGTGCAAAAAATTTGTCTCTATCCCCATCTGCAATAGCTTGCATAACACTATTATCAGGTTCATAGCTTTGTATTAGTGCATGTCCCTTTTTTTTATCTCTACCTGCTCTTCCTGATAATTGTGTTAACATCTGAAATGTCCTCTCTGAAGCTCTTAAATCTCCTCCTATCAAACTCAAATCAGCATCTATTGCTATCACGTTAGTTAATAAAGGAAAGTTATGTCCTTTTGCGACAACTTGTGTTCCAACTACAATTTCAATTTTTCCTTCTTCTATATCATTTAATATATTTTTAGTTACTGAAATATTTTTTAAGGTATCACTAGACAAAATTTCTAGTCTAGAAAGAGGAAATTTTTTTTTAACTTCCTCTGCGAGCCTTTCAACTCCTGGTCCACAAGCAACAAAACTATTTTTTCCATTACAATTAGGACAACTAGAAGGAAGTTTTTTGTTGTAACCGCAATGATGACACAATAAGGTGTCTTTTTGTTTATGAGAAACTAACCAAGAAGAACATTCCGAACAACAAAATCTATAACCACAATTATTACATAAAGTTAAAGGTGCAAAACCTCTTCTATTTATAAATAGTAGTGATTGCTCTTTATTTTTTAAAGCATTTTTAATTGCGTTCGTTGCTTCATCAGACAACCATTCATTGGATAATAAATTTTTTTTACGCATATCTACTAATTTTATTGAAGGCATCACTGCAGATCCATAACGTTCCTTTATTTCTATTCTTTTGTATTTTTTAATATTCACATTGTGAAGTGTTTCCAAAGAGGGGGTTGCCGAGACTAAAATAACATTTAAAAAAGCAATAGAGCCCCTTGCTACTGCCATATCTCTTGCATTATAGATTACACCATCTTCCTGTTTATATGAAATGTCATGTTCTTCATCTACTATTATTAATCCTAAATCCACAAAAGGTAAAAAGAGGGCACTTCTTGCACCTACTACCACTTTAGCTTCTCTCCTTATAACAGATTGCCAAGTTTCATGTCTTTGTCTCATTGATAAGTCTGAGTGCCATAGATAAGCCTTTGCTCCAAATCTTTTAGAAAATCTATCTAAAAACTGTGAACTTAAAGAAATTTCTGGTAATAAAATTAATGATTGCTTTCCACTATTTATATTCATGTTAATTAACTCAAAATATACTTCCGTTTTTCCCGATCCCGTTACTCCATCTATCAGAAAAACGTTATTTTTTTCTTTCTTCATAAAATTTTTTATAATTTTATAAGATTTTAATTGAGGTCTAGATAATTTCTTAGAAATATATTGAATACTTTTATCATTATTCTTTTTAAACTTCTTAGTCTTATTGATAAGCACTTCATCAATAATCAATTTATCTATAACACTTCTACTAACTTTTAATTTCCTCATACAGTCAGCAATACTTAAGTCCCAATTTTCAGATACAAATTTTTTAACCTTAAGACCCAAAGGGGTAGTTTTAGCAACACTATCCTTATTATAACTAAGAACTCTTTCTTCCTTAATAGTCTCTAAAAATTTAATAGAAGGTAGAGACATTTTTAATACTTGAGATATATCGTACATCGTCCAATTAGAAGTCCAAATACAAAAATTAAGAAATTCTAGTGATAAACATGGCAGATCTACTATCTTATTTATATATCTAAGTTTTTTCTTAGTTATGTTGCTAGTACCTCTAGACATAACGATCCCAACGCATAGTCTTTTTCGCAAAGGAACTATAACAATTTGCCCTACGTATAAGAGATTAGGGACTAGATAATCAAAGGAACCACTTGCCGGATTAATTAGCGTTACTTTACAAACACTTTCCGATAGCAATTTAATGTTTTTAATAAAAATTTTTCTTATCCTTGGCACTAACTTAATCATAAGCTACTGTTAACTGTGATTTAACATAACATGTTTTTTCTTTTTTTTGTAAGGAGGTAAAATTGAAATTTTTTATTGATACTGCAGATGTCAAAGAAATCAGAGATCTCTCAACTACAGGATTACTTGATGGAGTAACCACTAACCCCTCTCTTATAAAAAAATCAGGAAGAAAAATCACCGAATTAATAGAAGAAATATGTAAAATAGTTTCGGGCCCAGTTTCTGCAGAAGTAGCTGCCACTACTTTTGATAAAATGATAAAAGAAGCTCAAGTTCTAAAAAAAATAGCTGATAATGTAACTATTAAATTACCTCTTACTTGGGATGGTTTAATGGCATGTAAAGCTCTAAGAGACGAAGGAATAATGGTAAATATAACTCTTTGTTTTTCGGCATCTCAAGCCCTCTTAGCAGCTAAGTCAGGAGCAAATTTTATTTCCCCTTTTGTTGGAAGACTGGATGATATTGGTGCTGATGGAATGAGTTTAATATCAGAGATAAAACAAATATACTCAAACTATAATAATCTAACTACAGAAATTCTAGTAGCTAGCGTAAGGCATCCAAGACATGTTATAGAAGCTGCAAAATTAGGGGCAGACGTAGTTACTCTTCCTCCAAATGTAATAAAGCAACTTATCACTCACCCCCTAACGGATAAAGGACTTGATGCATTCTTAAAAGATTGGAAAGAGACAGGACAAGAAATAGGCTAAACTATTAATGAAAAATAAAAATTTTAACAATGAAATGATAACAAAAGAATTACTTTCTATAATCCAGAACTGGATCAAATTTATTAAAAATGAACGTTTGTTAAGTTTAAATACTAGAAAGGCTTATGAATCAGATATAAATCAGTTTATGTTTTTTGTCTTTCACTATAAAGAAAAAGTGGTTTCACTAGATATAATTGATAATCTAAGCATAAGAGACTTTAGATCTTGGCTTTCTGCTTTAAAAAACCAACAAAAAATTTTTTCTTCTACAACTCAAGCGAGACACAGAGCTTCTCTTAGATCATTTTATACATATTCCTTAAAAAATAACTTCTTAAAAAATACAAATTTATTCAATTTAAGATCAATAAAATTAAAAAATAAACTTCCAAGGCCTCTATCATCAAATGAAGTTATAAATGTTATCAACATGTCTGAAGGAAAAAATAGTTGGGTAGGGATAAGAGATAAGGCTTTATTCACCATGATTTATGCAACGGGCATGAGAATAAATGAAATTCTTCAATTAAATATTGTTGATGTCGAAAAATCAGAAGTCATACGTGTTACTGGAAAGGGAGAAAAAGTAAGAGAAATACCTTTAATAAAATCTGCAAAGATAGCCATTGAAGAATGGTTGAAAATAGCTCCCCAGAACAGTCATGATGATCCTTTATTCATAGGAGTAAGAGGAAAAAGACTTAGCGCCCGGCAAGTACAAAAAACAATGGAAAATATTAGAAACAATCTTTCTTTACCAAAAAGCGCAACTCCGCATGCATTACGTCATAGCTTTGCAACTCATCTTTTAGAAGAAGGAGTAGATCTTAGAACTCTCCAGGAATTATTGGGTCATAGCAATTTATCCACAACACAAGGGTATACGGCCATTACTATAGACAGAATGAACAAGGTACACCGTAAGGCACATCCTAGAAAATAATTAAATTATAAATGAATAGTTTCTTAAGATAAAAAAAATTCTCATTTTTAATTTCCCAATATAGTATCCTCTATGAGATAAGTGCAAATGTAACTTATTTACTCAATAATTTTGACATTTCTAATCCAATATTAGCCGGAGAATCAGCGACTATTACACCTGCTGATCTTAAAGCTTCTATTTTATCTTCAGCACCCCCATTACCACCCGATATAATTGCTCCTGCATGACCCATTCTCTTTCCTTCCGGAGCACTTAATCCCGCTATGAAAGCAACAATAGGTTTCTTAATTTTAATAGATTTAATAAACTCTGCTGCCTCTTCTTCAGAAGAACCTCCGATTTCTCCAATTAATACTATTCCTTTAGTGGCTTCATCAGCCAAAAAAAGCTCTAATATATCTACAAAATTAGTTCCAGGCACAGGATCTCCCCCTATCCCCACACAGGTAGACTGCCCCAAATTATAAGCAGAAGTTTGCGCTACAGCTTCGTAGGTTAGGGTTCCAGAGCGCGATACTATGCCTACACTTCCATCCATATGTATATGGCCTGGCATAATACCTATTTTACACTGATCAGGAGTAATTATGCCTGGGCAATTGGGTCCTATTAATCTGCATTTAGACTTTTCAAGTTTTTTTTTAACACCTACCATATCTAAAATGGGAATGCCTTCTGTAATACAAACAACTAAATCCACACCAGCATTAATTGCCTCGATAATAGCATCACTAGCGTTTGAAGGTGGCACATAAATTACACTGGCATTTGCATTAGTTTTTTCAATAGCATCATTTACGTTATCAAAAACAGGTAATCCTAAATGAGAAGATCCTCCTTTCCCAGGGGAAACACCCCCTAATAAATTAGTACCATACTTGATAGCTTGCTCTGAATGAAATGTGCCCTGGGACCCAGTAAATCCTTGACAAATAACTCTTGTATTTTTATCTACAATTATTGACACCTAAAATATTATCCTCTTATTTTAGAAACTACTTTTTTTGCAGCATCCCCTAAACTATTGGCAGAAATTATGTTTAGACCAGATTTTGATAAAATTTCTTTTCCCATATCAACATTAGTACCTTCCAACCTAACTACTAATGGAATATTCACTGAGCTTTCTTTTGCAGCAGCAACGACACCTTGAGCAATAGTATCGCATCTCATTATTCCGCCAAATATATTTATAAGGACGGCTTTTACATTGGTATCAGACAAAATTATTTTAAAAGCTGTTTTAACTTTTTCCTCAGAAGCACCTCCTCCTACATCAAGAAAATTAGCGGGTTCTCCTCCTTCTAATTTTATTATATCCATAGTAGCCATTGCCAACCCCGCACCGTTAACCATACAGCCTATATTGCCTTCTAAGCTAATATAATTAAGTCCGTTATTGAATGCCTCTAATTCTCTAGCATCTTCCTCATCACTATCTCTTAATGATTTAATATCAGGTTGTCTAAATAAAGCGTTATCATCAAAATTAATTTTTGCGTCCAAAGCTATTACATTTTTATCTTTAGTAATTACTAAAGGGTTAATTTCTACCAAAATAGCGTCAGTTTCATAAACTACCTTCGAAAGGGATAAAATAAAACTTACTGCATTTTTATATTTAGAATTTTTTAAATTAAGCTTACGAGCTAAATATTTAGCCTGATGTGGTTGCATTCCAATCAAAGGGTCCATATAAACTCTAAATATTTTTTCTGGTGTATTTTTTGCTACCTCCTCTATTTCTGTTCCACCCTCTGTAGAAACCATCATAACAAATTGACCTTTGCTTCGATCTAATGTAACGCCAAGATAAAGTTCTGACTCTATTTCAATCCCCTCCTCTATGTAAACCTTTCGAACCTTTTGTCCTTCAGCACCAGTCTGTGAGGTAATAAGGTTTTTTCCTATCATATTTTCTGCAATAGACCTTACTTCTTGAAGAGTATTAGCTATCTTTACTCCTCCTGCTTTTCCTCTACCTCCAGCATGTATTTGAGCTTTAACAACCCACTTTTCGCCTTTGATATTTTTTGCTTTATCCTCAGCCTCGCGAGGAGAAAAAGCTACTTGTCCATTAGGAACTGGAACCCCATAATTAGACAAAATATTTTTAGCTTGATACTCGTGGATGTTCATTATCTACAATCTAAAATGAGTGTTAAATTTTTATTTTATTATAAAAACTTAAAAGTCTCTTATCTATATTTTTACAAGCCTTTATTAAGCCATAAACAGCCTTAACTGAATTAATAAACATTTTTTTTTCTGACTTATTAAGAGATACTTCAAGAATCCTCTCTACTCCTTTGTTACCGATAATAACAGGAACTCCCACATACATACCCTTTATAGAATATTCCCCATCTAACATAGCTGCGCACGGTAAAATTTTTTTCTTATCCTTCAAATAAGACTCAGCCATTTGTACCGCAGCAGCAGCTGGTGCATAATATGCAGAGCCATTTTTTAATAAAGAAACGATTTCAGCTCCTCCATCTCTAGTTCTTTGAATTATTTGATTTAATCTTTCTTTTTTTAGTAGACCCATTTTTATTAATTCAGTTAGGGGTATTCCTGCTACAGAAGAATATCTTATTAGAGGAACCATAGTATCTCCATGACCTCCCATAACAGAAGCAATCACATCTGAAACAGAAACGTTCATCTCTTTGGCCAAGAAATACCTGAATCTAGCGCTATCCAATACTCCAGCCATTCCTACTACCTTCTTGGCAGGCAAACCGCTATAGACTTTTAAAGTCCATACCATAGCATCTAAAGGATTAGTGATACATATTACAAAAGCTTTAGGGCAATATTTTTTAATGCCATCACCAACTGCTTTCATAACACTCAAATTTATTTGCAATAAATCGTCTCTACTCATACCTGGCTTTCTAGGTATACCTGCAGTAACTATCACTACATCTGAACCATTTAATAGTCTATAATTTTGTCCTCCCTTTAGACTTATATCATAACCATCTATGGGAGAAGATTCTGCTATATCCAAACTTTTTCCCTCTGGAATTCCCTTAACTATATCCAATAGAACAACATCACCTAGTTCTTTAATGCTCGAAAGGTGTGCCAATGTTCCACCAATTGCCCCCGAACCAACTAAAGCTATTTTTGACTTAGACATTCTTAAATCCTTAATATTCTTTATCAAACATAAAAACGAAAATTACTTATTTTCTCCTGCTTGTGCGGCATAAATTGAAGTATAACCCTTTGACCAATCAGGAGGAACTCTGCAGGGACGAGGATCATGCTGAGCCCACAGAGCTCTTTCTCCTCTAACTATAGTGTTAGCATGAATAGATGGATCTGGATGCGGGGTGTATGGCTTTGCATCAGCAGACGAATAACAATTTAACAATATGGGTCTTGGTTTTGAAGATTTACTTGCAGGAGAAGAATGTATAGTTCTCGCATTATGAATAGTCACGGAGCCTGCTGTACCTGTTAAGTACTTTACTTTCGAGGTATCTATTTCTTTTATATCATCCTGATTGATCGCTCCTAACCAATTGCCATCTTTATCATAATGATTATAGATTAGAGTATCGTGACTTCCTGGTAAGACAGCAACAGGACCATTAGTCATATCTGTATCCTCTAAATAACACCCTATAGTAAATACGTTATAATTAGTATGGGGAAAAAAAGGGATGTCTTGGTGCCAATGTACCTCATCTGATTCATCAAACCATTTAAAATTAAGTTTAGAATGATGAAAAGTTACATTTGGTCCTGCTAAATCTTGAGCCAAATCAGCCATAAGACCTGTGGTAAAATTCCAGTATGCTTCATGTTGCTCGTCAGGTCTTTTAATGCGCCTCACTACAGGCCTATCTTTTGAGTGTTCTGGTGCAACATCAAATAATGTATCTGATTCCGTTAGTTCTTTACTTTCCTCTACAAAATTATGAGTAACTCTTTTTAAATTTTTAAGAATATCTTTATTTACAAAGTTTTCTAGATAAAGGTATCCATTTTTAAAATAGAACTCTCTTTGTTCTTGTTTCAGTAGTAAAGGCGTATAAGACAGCACTTCTTGAGATTTCATTTTACTTTTCCAAACTATACCCTAGAAAATTTATCTTCTATCAAGTCGAGACAGAATAACCAAAAAACGGATTATATTCAAGCCAATATCCGATCAAATTGTATTGTTTAATCTCTGTTTTTGATTATTAATATTATATTTACTACCATAGCAATTTATAAATATCGATTATCTCCATATTTGATGGTACTCTAGGATTATTGCCTGGGGAACCAGAAGCAATAGCTTGTTCGGCCATAATTTCTAATTTATTCATAAAATCTTTTTTATCTATTCCAAACTCTTTAAGAGTAGGCACATTAAGTTCTTCATTAAGTGCAGACAATTCTGATAATAATTTTGTATTTGCTACTTTATCATCATCACCTATTGAAGCCACACCCATAGCACGTGCACAATCTGCATAACGTTTAGTTGCAGCTGGAATAGAATATTCTGTTACAGAAGGTAACAACATAGCATTGGATAAGCCATGAGGCACATGATAAAATGCACCAATTGGTCTACTCATACCATGAACTAATGCAACTGAAGCATTAGAAAAGGCTATTCCTGCCAACGTTGCACCTAACATCATAGCCTCTCTAGCTTTTCTATTACTACCATCATTATATACATCACGAAGATTAGGGGCTAATAATTTCATAGCTTCTATTGCTTGAGCATCACTATAAGGATTAGCTTTTTTACTAACGTAAGCTTCCATAGCGTGTGTCAATGCATCTATACCAGTATCAGCAGTAGTCCTTTTTGGTACGCTTAAGCTCAATTCATAATCAACTAATGCTGCAGTAGGCATAAAAGCTAAACCTACACAAAGCATTTTCTCATCTGTCTTTTCATCTGAAATGATTGTAAAACGTGTTACCTCTGAACCTGTGCCAGCAGTAGTAGGAATAGCTATAATAGGAATGCCAGGTTCAGATACAATACGAGGAAATTTATAATCCCTCATTATACCACCATACTTACCTAAAATACTGATAGCCTTTGCACTATCCATAGGGCTACCTCCTCCTAAAGCTATAATGCAATCATAATTTCCACTCTTAACTTTTTCTACTCCTAGTTGAATAGATTCAGCAGTAGGTTCTGGCATTGTATCTTCAAAAACATCAACATCAGAATTAATTCCACTTAACTTAAGAGTTTCCTGAATTTTTTTTGTATATCCAAGTTTAACCATAATATTATCTGTTATAATGATTGGATTGTTGTAATTTAATACTCTTAAAATATTACCTACTTCTTGACTAGCTTTGGCACCAATCTGCAAAATACGAGGTAAATTTATTTGATTAGACACTTTTAATCCCCAATTTAAATACTAGAAATTTATTACTAAATTAAAGCATATAAATATCATATATTAACTTACTTCATCAACGGCATAGTAAATAATGCACCCTCTTTTATTCCTGATGGCCATCGAGAACTTATAGTTTTTATTTTAGTATAAAATCTTACTCCATCCATACCGTGAGCATTATTTGAACCAAAAAGAGAATCTTTCCAGCCTCCAAAACTATGATATGCTACAGGAACTGGAATAGGGATATTTATACCAACCATACCTATATTTGCTTTAGATGCAAAATCCCTGGCACTATCTCCATCTCTAGTAAAAATTGATACACCATTACCATATGGATTGGATTTAACTAAATCTAATGCTTGTTTATAATCCGGCACTCTAACAGTAGATAATACTGGTCCAAATATTTCCTGATCATATATAGACATACCTGGTTTAACGTTATCAAATAAGGTTCCTCCAATAAAATTACCATTTTCATAACCTTGTAATTTTAAATTTCTGCCATCTACTATTAAATCAGCACCAGCTTTTTCCCCCTCTCCAATCAAAGTAGTAATTCTATCCAATGACTCTTTTGTCACAATAGGGCCCATTTCCGCCTCAGGATCATCCCATGGTCCTACTTTCAATGAGCTAACTTTAGGTGCTATTTTTTCAATTAATCTATCTCCGACATCTCCTACTGCTACTGCCACACTTATTGCCATACAGCGCTCTCCAGCAGAACCATATGCAGCCCCCATTAAAGCGTCTACAGCTTGATCTAAATCAGCATCTGGCATAATCACCATATGATTCTTTGCTCCACCTAAAGCTTGAACCCTTTTTCCAGATAATGAACCCCTAGAATAAACGTGTTTTGCCACAGGCGTAGAGCCCACAAAAGAAACTGCTGATATATCAGGATGATCTAAAATTGCGTTCACTGCTTCTTTATCCCCATTTACCAGGTTTAAAACTCCAGCAGGTGCTCCTGCTTCTTCTAATAATTCTGTTAGCCTTATAGGACATGAAGGGTCTCTTTCACTGGGTTTTAATATGAAAGTATTCCCACATGCTATAGCAATAGGATACATCCATAGCGGAACCATAGCTGGAAAATTAAATGGTGTTATTCCGGCAGCAATACCAACTGGTTGACGTATAGAAAAACTATCTACTCCTGTCCCCACCTGTTCTGTAAATTCTCCTTTTAACAAATGAGGAATACCACAAGCAAACTCAACAACCTCTAAACCTCTAACTACTGATCCTTTAGCATCAGCCAAAGTCTTTCCATGTTCTCTTCCAACTAAGTCTGCTAATTCATCAATATTTTCTTCTATTAGCTGCTTATACTTAAATAAAATTCTAGCTCGTTGAATAGGAGGAGTCTCGCTCCACTCTGGTAATGCTTTCTTTGCTGCATTTACGGCCTTATCTACATCAGAAATAGACGCTAATGCTACCTTACTTTCTACTTCACCTGTAGCGGGGTTAAAAACATCTCCAAATCTCGATGATTCATCTGATACTAAATTACCACCAATTCTATGTCCTATAACTTTCATTTGTAAAACTCCTAGTTAAGTGTTCAATTTAACCTTATTATGCATACAGAGCAATAAACCAACAAAAATATGTCAAAACAAAAATAATTCCTACAGGTCTTTTATAATTCCATTTCATCAAAGAGAATAAAAGTAAAAATACTGCAGCAACTATTAAAGGGTACGTCTCTGTAAGACTGTACCCTGACCCTGACCTACCTCCACTATCATATATATCTGCAATAACTGTTGCTGCGCCAATACCTAATACATTAAATATATTGGATCCCACTATATTACCGATCGCCACATTATATTCTTTCTTAATAGATGCTATTAAAGATATTACAACTTCTGGAAGGGAAGTTCCTAAAGCTAAAATGCTCAATCCTATTATAGTTGCGGAAATACTAAAATCAATTGCCATAGATTTTGCTCCAGCCACCAATAGTATAGAACCCAACATTACTCCTATAATACCTATAGACATCTGAAAAAGAGATTTATATGGTTTTATTTCGGGAGATTTTAAAACTTCTTCAGGATGTTTCTTCCCATATCTAAAAGAGTAGACTAGATAGGCAGCTAGTAACAAGATAAACAGTATGGCCGTATGATTCTTCCAAAAAATACCAGAAAGAAGTAATACAGTAAATAACAGGGTAATTGCTAATAAAAAAATCACATCTCTTTTTAAATATAGTCCGTCTGACCTAACAGGTAATATTATAGCTGCAGCTCCCAATGCAAGAAATACATTAGCAAAGTTAGAGCCCATAATATTTCCAAGGCCCGCATCTGCAGCTTTATTAAGACTAGAAAAAACAGATACAAAAAGTTCAGGAGCTGATGTACAGAAAGCGACTATTGTAGATGATATTATATAAGGTGACACCCCTAGAAAGTTAGCAGTATTTACTGTACCTTTTACTAAATAGTTTCCAGCAATAGCAAGGAAGGAAACTCCAATAATGATTTGAATATAATATAATTCCATTGTAAAGTTTTAGGCCACATACATAGTTTTATTCAATATTTGCAATACTTGATTTAATTCGTGATATAGCTTGAGCCGGATTCAATCCCTTTGGACAAGCATTAGTGCAATTCATAATCGTATGGCATCTATATAGCTTAAATGAGTCTTTTAAAAATTCTAATCTGCTTTTAGAAGATTCATCACGAGAGTCTGAAATCCACCTATAAGCTTGCAGTAATGCAGCAGGACCTAAATATTTATCACCGTTCCACCAGTATGAGGGACAACTTGCAGAACAACAGAAACAAAGTATACACTCGTAAGCCCCATCTATCTCCTTTCTTTCCTCTGGACTTTGTAATTGTTCTTTTTCAGATTTAGAAGGCATTGTGCTTTGTAGCCAAGGTTTCACTGATGCATATTGTTTATAAGCATCAGATAAATCAGGAACTAGATCTTTTATAATTTTCATATGAGGCAGCGGATATATTTTTACGACACCTTTTACATCTTTAATATGTTTAATACATGCTAAAGTATTTGTACCGTCTATATTCATAGAACAAGATCCACATACTCCCTCTCTACAAGAACGTCTAAATGTGAGAGAAGAATCAATTTGACTTTTAATGTAGATAAGAGCATCTAAAACCATTGGACCACACTCATGCATATTGATTTCAAAGTAATCTACTCTAGGGTTGTTGCTAGAATCAG
The DNA here is from genome assembly GCA_002937675.1 of Alphaproteobacteria bacterium MarineAlpha9_Bin1. GTDB lineage: Bacteria > Pseudomonadota > Alphaproteobacteria > TMED109 > TMED109 > MarineAlpha9-Bin2. The sequence goes on from PTKJ01000004.1 coordinate 29,439, forward strand.
GATCATACCTGTATATTTCTAGTGCTCTTTTATTAGGTACATCTCTACTTAGCTTAAATCTGTTTCCTTTCAAGACTTTGGAATTTTTGGGAAGATTAAAAGCCACCATGTTATTCTCCTAATAAAATTAAATTAATATTTCCTAGCTTTGGGAGGAAAGCTCTGCACATCATTTGTGAGGGTGTTTAAAGTTACTTCACTGGTATCCAATTCTATCTCACCTGCAGTTTCCCAAACTAAGCTATGGACTAGCCATTCTTCATCATTACGTTCAGGATAATCCTCTCTTGCATGTGCTCCTCTACTTTCCTCTCTATTCTTAGCAGATGCCATTGTCACCATAGCTTGCGCAATCAAATTTTTTAATTCTAAAGTTTCAAGCAAATCCGTATTCCATATCAAAGATTTATCTTTAATAGCTACATCATTAAATTTGGACCAAACATTTTTAACTCTCTGCATACCTTTATCTAAAATTTTTCCAGTCCTAAATACTGCACAATTTTCTTGCATAGCTTTTTGCATTTCAAGTCTTAGATCAGATGTTCTGGCAGAACCTTTAGAATTTCTAACAGAGTCAAACCTATCCATAATTTTTTCTATACTATTTTTAGGGAGAGACTTTTGAGTTTTACCTGGGACCAAAGTTTCTGCAAGATGAATGCCTACTGCCCTACCAAAAACTACCAAATCCAAAAGCGAGTTGGATCCCAATCGATTTGCACCATGGACAGAAACACAAGCTGTCTCTCCTACCGCACATAATCCCGGAACCACATTTTTTTTATCATTTCCTCCGAGAAGAACCTCTCCTGTATATTTAGACGGAATTCCTCCCATATTATAATGGCAAGTGGGTAAGACAGGAATTGGCTGTTTTGTGACGTCTACTCCTGCAAATATTCTTGCCGTTTCTTTAATACCTGGAAGACGTTCGTTAATAACTTTTGAGTCTAAATGTTCTAAATGAAGATATATATGGTCTCCCTCTTCTCCTACACCTCTTCCTTCATGAATTTCCAAAGTCATAGCTCTTGATACCACATCTCTAGAAGCCAAATCTTTGGCATGAGGCGCATACCTTTCCATAAACCTTTCTCCTTCCTTATTAGTTAAGTATCCTCCTTCTCCTCTAGAACCTTCAGTAATTAAACAGCCAGCACCATATATTCCCGTCGGATGAAACTGAACAAATTCCATATCCTGAAGTGGAAGACCTGCTCTTAGAACCATTGCATTTCCATCTCCCGTACAAGTATGAGCGGAAGTACATGAAAAATAAACTCGTCCATAACCTCCTGTAGCTAACACAACTGACTGAGCTTTAAATCTATGTATGCTTCCATCCTCTAAACACCAAGCAATTACCCCTCTACAAACTCCCTCATCCATTACTAAATCCAAAGCAAAATACTCTATAAAAAATTCAGCATTATTTTTAATCGTTTGCTGATAAAGAGTATGTAAAATTGCATGACCTGTTCTATCAGCTGCAGAACAAGTTCTATGAGCTTGTGCACCATCACCAAATTCAGTAGTCATGCCTCCAAAAGGTCTCTGATAAATTTTTCCCTCCTCAGTTCTTGAAAATGGGACTCCATAATGCTCTAGCTCTATTACTGCAGCACTAGCCTCTTTGCACATGTATTCGATGGAATCTTGATCTCCAAGCCAGTCACTGCCTTTTACAGTATCATACATGTGCCATCTCCAATCATCTTTACCCATATTCCCCAATGCTGCGCTAATTCCTCCTTGTGCAGAAACAGTATGAGAACGAGTCGGAAAGACTTTTGTAATACAGGCAGTTTTTAATCCTTTCTCTACTAGTCCAAGAGTTGCTCTTAATCCTGCACCACCTGCACCCACCACCACTACATCATATTCATGATCGACTACTTTATATGCTTTATTCATCAGAGAACTCCAAATACTAAAACAACATAGTTAAAATAGAAAAAATAGCAATGCCGGCAAAAATATAACAAGCGATATTAATAGACAAAATAGTTAAACTTCTATGTTTCAAATTATGAACGTAATCTTCAATTATAATTTGCAATCCTAATTTTAGATGCAAAAAACTAATAATAAAAAATGCCGCCATAAAAAAAGCATTAAATGGATTGGAAAACCAATTATAAGTCTCTTGAAAAGAAGAACCCTTCATACAAATAATTGAATAGACAATCCAAATTGACAGAGGACTAATGGCTAAGGCCGAATATCTTTGGAATTTCCTATGAGTTACTACATTTTTCAAAATGCTACATCCATATTAATATTCCTAAAACACAGGTTAATACTAATGTTAAAACACAAACGAATAACCCACTCCATTTGACAGATGGAATGGACATACCAATATCATTGTCCCACAAAAAATATCGGACGCCATTTAAAGCATGAAAAATGATTGCTAACAACCATAAAAATAATAATCCCTTTCCTACCAAGCTATTTACTATACAGTTCCACCATTTATAAGTTTCTTCACCCATTGCGGTAAAAAATACAAAAATAACAGATAAGAGTAGTCCAAATGCTAAAAAAACTCCTGTGAATCTATGAAAAATTGATAAAATTGATGTTATCTGAGGTTTGTATATTTGTAAGTGTGGAGAAAGTGGTCTCTTATTTGTTTTGTTTTCTATAGTATCCATATTTAAATATAACCTCTTTCAACCAATTCTTCAGCAATCTGTATAGAATTTAAAGCAGCCCCTTTTCTTAAATTGTCTGAGACAACCCAAACATTTATACCATAAGGAACGGTCTTATCTATTCTTATCCTTGAAACAAATACAGAAAAATCTCCTACACAGTCTACAGGCGTTACGTATTTATCGTTTTTTATGTCACCTACTACTGATATTCCTTTAGCCGATTGTAATGCCTGATAAACCTCTCTCAAGTCTACTTGGGATTCAAATTCAATATTTATTGCCTCAGAATGTCCTACAAATACTGGAACTCTTACACAAGTAGCTACTACTTCAATCGATTCATTCAATATTTTTTTAGTCTCATTTACCATTTTTAATTCTTCGCCTGTATCCCCATCATTTGAGAATTTATCAATTTGAGGAATGACATTATACGCTATACGTTTTGAAAAATTCTTAGATTTATAATCTTTATTAAAAATAATCTTTCTACTCTGATCCCATAATTCATCCATAGCACTTCTACCCGCACCAGAGACAGATTGGTAAGTCGAAACAACCACACGTTTAATTGGGGCTAGGTCATTTAAAGGTTTTAAAGTTACTACCATTTGTATGGTTGAACAATTAGGATTAGCAATAATATTTTTATTTCTATAATAATCAATATCTTCAGGGTTAACTTCAGGAATTATCAAAGGGATTTCTGGATCCATCCTGAAATGAGAAGTATTATCTATAACTATACATCCTTTTTTTGCAGCAATGGGAGCCCATTTCTTTGAAATTGAAGAACCTGCTGAAAACAGTGCTATATCAGTATTAGAAAAATCAAAATTTTCTATGTTTCTAACTTTAATTTTTTTTTCACCAAAGCTTACTTCTTTACCCTCAGAGTTCTTAGAAGCCAGTGCGTATATTTCATCAATTGGAAAATTTCTCTCTGACAATATAGAGAGTATTTCATGCCCGACTGCTCCAGTAGCTCCTACAACTGTTATTTTATATCCCATAAAAAAACTCCTAACCGTTCATTCAATTGGCAATACGGTCTAATCTATTGCAAATTTCTTCTCCCATTTTTTCTGTAGATATCAATGTTTTTCCCGACTGAAAAATATCTGCTGTTCTTAAACCATCTTTTAAAACTAAACCAACAGCTTTTTTTATGAGATCTGCTTCTTCATTTCTATCCAGTGAATACCTAAGCATCATAGCAAAAGATAGAATCATTGCTATCGGGTTAGCTTTGCCTGTTCCACGTATATCGGGTGCACTTCCATGAACAGGTTCATAAAGAGATTTTCTAATACCTTGTTTATTATACTCTCCGAGTGAGGCAGAAGGCAACATTCC
>PTKJ01000040.1 GCA_002937675.1 Alphaproteobacteria bacterium MarineAlpha9_Bin1
TAATTTTGTGACTGGCCATAATGATGCTAGTGATTGGAAATTACTAGAAGTAGCACCTAAAGGTTTAAGGTCAACTCTTTTAAATCTTGTAGAACAAGAAATAAAGAATGCAAAAGAAGGCAAACCTTCAGGAATATGGTTTAAATGTAATGCACTAGTAGATCCAGTGCTAATTCAAGCCCTTTATAGAGCAAGCTCATTTGGAGTGAAGATAGAATTGATTGTTAGAGGTGTTTGTTGTTTAAAGCCTGGTCTCATTGGCGTATCTGAGAACATAAGGGTAAAAAGTATAATAGGACGCTTTTTAGAACATGGTCGTATTTATTGTTTTGCAGCAGGACATGAAATGCCTTCACCTAAAAATAAAGTTTTTATTTCTAGTGCAGACTTAATGCAAAGAAATTTTGATAGAAGGGTAGAGTTATTGGTTCCTATAGAAAACAATACAGTACAGGCACAAATTCTAAATCAGATTATGGTGGTAAACTTAAATGATATTAATCAAAGTTGGGAAATGGATAAGCTCGGGAACTATCATCGTTTAAATTATGATACCAAAAAGATATCTGCACATGATTACTTTATGAAAAACCCAAGTTTGTCTGGTCGAGGTCAATCTCTTAACAAGATAAGGCCTAAAGTTATAGCTCTTTTCGCAAAATAGCTCAGTTTTCTCTTGAGTTTGAGTTACAGAAGTCTTTGAATTCTTAGTTAATAAGAACTTATTACTGTAAATAAGATGTTTTTTGATAGCAATTTAAAGTTTTCAAAGTCTATTTCATTTGTAAAAAGTTTGATCATTCCTATTAGTTATAATAATTAAACTTTTTTATTTTTTTTTGCGTAATATTAAAAATAATTATAACGTTAAGATACTATACACATCAAAATGATAGGTACAAAGCAATATACTCCACATAATGTTAAAATTCTGTAATATACAGAATATTCTGTAATATACCTAACTATTTTTTAATTTCATTAATGCTAATTATGATTAATATATTATGATTATATCCTAAATAATAAGATGAGATGATGTTTATGAATAACTCCAATCAAGAAGAATTACCCTTTTTGGCTTCAAAAGATATTTCTTTAAAGACTACGCCGATGTTTCAGCAATATTTGATGATAAAATCTGAGTATCAGGAATGTTTATTATTTTTTAGAATGGGAGATTTTTATGAACTCTTCTTTGAAGACGCCATTACAGCTGCAAACGAGTTGGATATAGCTTTAACGAGCAGAGGAAAATACGATGGCGAGCCTGTACCAATGTGTGGGGTACCTTTTCATGCATACGTACCTTATTTACAGAAATTAACTAAAAGAGGATATAAAGTTGCAATATGCGAGCAAACTGAAAATCCCGAAGAAGCTAAAAAAAGGGGAGGGTATAAGGCTATAGTCAGAAGGGAAGTAATAAGAGTAGTTACACCAGGAACACTCATAGAAGATGTCTTGCTACAACCTAAAAATAATAATTTTCTTACATCTATAAAATTACTTAATAATGATTATGGTTTATCTTGGATAGATATCTCTATTGGTGATTTATATACTCAGTCTTGTAAAGAGGGAGAACTTCTTACTGCTTTAGCAACTATTCGTCCTAGAGAGATTTTGCTTGCGGAAGAAATAATATCAGAAAATAAAAAACTAACTACTATGATAGATAATAAACTAACTGCTACTATTAGTCCTCTTACTGTAAATATAACTAATATAAAAAAATTAAAAAAACTAATTTGCATGTATTTTAATGTTAAATCTTTAGATTCGTTTGGAAGTTTTTCAGATTGTGAAATTGGTGCATGCTGGTCACTTTTGGAATATATAAAGTTAACTCAAAAAGTTAACTTACCTCCCATTCGCTTCCCAAAATCCATTAAAACAGAATCAAATATGCAAATTGATACTTTTACAAGAAAAAGCCTCGAGATAAGCGAAACATTAAATGGAGAAAGAAAGGGAAGTCTTCTTTATGCAATAGATAGAACCTTAACAGCTGCAGGTGCAAGACAGTTGGATAAAGACATATCTTCTCCTTTAACTAGTGTTGAAAAAATAGAGCGTAGATTAGTTATGCTAGAATACTTATATAAAAATAAAACAATAAGAGAAAATTTAAGAGAGCTTCTTAAAAATAGCGCTGATATAGGGAGGGCCAAGGCTAGAATTATATCTGGAAGAGGAGATCCTAAAGATTTATTGTCAATAAAAATGGGTATTATAACAGGAAAGAAGCTAAAAAAGGAATTTCAAAATTCAATAAAAGAAAAGGAAAAAAAAGATTTTGATAATATAATAAATTTTTTGGGAAGTTGCGATAAATTACATGGAGTTTTAAATGATGCGATAGCTAAAAAACTTCCAAGCAATAGTAGTGAAGGAGGGTTTATAGCTGAAGGTTACTCCTCTAAGCTTGACAAACTTAGGGAATTAAGAAATGAAAGTAGAAAATACATATTAGAATTAGAGACAAAGGAAAAAAATATTGTTGGCATTCCGACTTTAAAGATAAAATATAACAATATTTTGGGACATTTCTTTGAGCTTACTCAGCTTCAAAAAGAAAAATTTATTAAAACAAAAGATTATGAAAGATTTATTCCTAGACAAAGCTTAAAGGGGGTAGCAAGGTTTACTACAGAGAAACTATCTAAATTATCTGAGTCAATTAATAACGCGGCTCAGCAATCTTTAGAAATAGAATTAAAAATTTTTGAAGAATTAAAAGAAATTGTTTATGAAAATAGTGAGAATCTATCAAATATTTCAGAAAGTATTGCTCGAATTGACGTCTTATCTTCACTTGCTGATTTGGCTATGGAAAATCAATATGTAAAACCACAAATAGTCAAAGAAAGTCTTTTAGAAGTAGAAGCAGGAAGACATCCTACTATAGAATTAGCATTGCAACATATGGGAGAAAATAGTTTTTGCAGTAATGATTGTTTATTAGAGTTTAAAGATAGAATATGGCTTTTAACTGGCCCGAATATGGCAGGAAAATCTACTTTTTTAAGGCAAAATGCTATAATTGCTATACTGGCACAATCAGGATCGTTTGTTCCAGCAAATAAAGCTAAAATAGGAATAGTAGATAAACTATTTAGCAGAGTAGGAGCTGCAGATGATTTAGGTAGTGGAAGATCAACTTTCATGGTGGAAATGATAGAGACTGCTGCTATCCTTAATCAAGCTACTAAAAATTCTTTAGTTATTATGGATGAAGTAGGCAGAGGCACTTCAACCTATGACGGGTTATCAATTGCTTGGTCAATCTTAGAGCACTTGCATAATGTTAATAATTGTAGAACTCTGTTTGCCACACACTATCATGAATTAACAAAGTTAGAAAATTCTTTGACCGCATTAAGTTGTCATACCATGAAGGTAAAAGAGTGGAAGAGAAAAGTTATTTTTCTATATACCGTTGTTAAAGGAAGTGCCAATGAATCTTATGGAATTCACGTTGCAGATTTAGCAGGAATTCCTGATGAAGTTTTAATTAGAGCTAAAAATATACTTCAAAATTTTGAGAATAAAAATAAAGAAAAATTAAGTTTCAAAGAAAATAATAGTGATAAATATGATAAAAATAACCAATATAAATTTTTAGATTTAGTAAAGGAAATCGCTTCTTTAGATCCAAATAGTTTGTCACCTAAACAAGCATTAGAACTTTTATATGATTATGTAAGTAGAGCAACAACAATAAAGAAAAAAAAACAAAAATAATTTAATACTGCCTGCTGGAGAATATTTTGAACGAGCTTCTTCATTTTAAACGTCGCAAACTGGTAGCGAAAGTAGAGCGATTACTTGAAAAAACAAGCAATATTAATGCTGATTTCAGGAAAAATTTATTATCTATATTAAATGATTATTATAGTAGTTACTTTAAAAAAATTCAGAAAAAGTTTTTTTCAGATAAAAATGGTCTTGAGTCGGGACAACTTAATTCAAAATTAGCAGATATAATTGTTTTAACTAGTTTTGAGGCAATAAATAAATATATGTTTCCACAGCCCAATCCTACTACTTCAGATAAATTGTCTATTTTAGCAATAGGCGGTTATGGAAGAGGTCATTTAAGTCCCGGATCGGATATAGACTTGTTGGTATTGACTCCTTATAAACTTATTCCCAGAACAGAACAGATAGTAGAAACTTTACTATACATTCTTTGGGATATGAAACTGAAGGTAGGATATTCCGTAAGAAATATAAATGAAACTATTTCTAAAGCAAAAATAGATAATACTGTTTGTACGTCATTATTAGAAGCAAGATTTATTGTTGGGAACAGTCAACTTTGGGATTCTTTTTGTAAAGATTTTCAAACTAAAATATTAAACACGGGAGCTAAAAAATTCTTTTATGCAAAGATAAAAGAAAGAGAATTACGTTATAAAAGAATGGGCGACTCTCAATATTTACTTGAGCCAAATATAAAAGAGGGAAAGGGTGGTTTAAGAGATATCCATATTATTAAATGGATTATTTATTTTACATATAAAATAAAAGATCAAACAACTTGTATTGAAAAAGGCATATTAAGCGAAAAGGACTCTAGAACTTTATCAGAGGCGGAAAAATTCTTAATAAATATAAGAACTATTATGCACTATAAAAGCAAAAGTTTTTCTGATCGCCTAACTTTTGATCTGCAGACAGAGGCTGCCCAGTTCCAGGGATACTCTGACAAAGAGGGTCTCAGAGCTTCTGAGTTACTTATGAAACAGTACTATTTACATGTAAGATCTATTAGTTACTTAAGTAGAAAAATTCTAGAATTCACAGAAATAGATAAATTTAAATCCAAAAAATCTAATATTAATAAATTTTTATCCAGTTTTATAAAAAATCGTAAAGGAGTTTACGAGATAATAGATGGAAAAATTTATCTTCAAAAGAAAGTAAAAATTCTATCTCCAATGAATATTATTAAAGTATTTCATTTGATGATTGATAATAATTTAATAGTCAGTTCTTCACTGTTAAATTTGATACAGGAAAATACTAGTCAAATTGATAAAATAAAAAATGACAAAAAAGCCAACAATTTATTTATGGATATCTTATTAAGCCAAAAGAATGCAGAAATTATTTTGCGCTCTATGAATGAAACAGGAGTATTAGGTAGGTTTATTCCTGATTTTGGAAGAGTTGTAGCACAAATTCAACATGATATGTACCACGTATTTACTGTAGATGAACATACGCTAAATGCCATAGGAATTCTTAGAAGAGTATATAATGAAGAAAATAATAATAAACTATCTAATGTAAAAAAAATTGCTGATAAAATTATTTCACGTAAAATTTTAACTGTAGCCTTATTTCTTCATGATATTGCTAAAGGCAGAGGAAAGGATCACTCAATTTTAGGTGCTCAAATAGCGGAAAAGCTTTGTCCTAGATTAGGTTTGCTCCCAGATGAAGTTGAGACCGTCGCATGGTTGGTTAAAAATCACTTGTTAATGTCAAACGTAGCTTTTAAGAGGGATATAAATGACATTGAGACCATTCGAAATTTTTGTTTAGAGATACAGTCAATAGAAAGATTAAGACTCTTGTATGTTTTAACTGTTGTAGATATAGATGCTGTCGGTCCCAATATATGGAATAGTTGGAAAGATAATTTATTAAATACTTTATTTGAAGAATCAGTGATGATTATAAATGGAGGAGGAGAATCTAAATCTAGAAAAATTAGAATAGAACAAGCAAAAGAAGTGTTAAAAAATAAATTTAGTAGTTGGAGTGATGAAAAATTTAAAAAACATATAAATAGATTTTATTCTTATTATTGGACTAATGTAGATTTTGACGTACAAGAACGTCATGCAACTCTCATAGAAAATACAGATCAAAATTCGGAAAGATTTGCTATAAATTTTTATTCCTTTAAAAAAAGGAAAATTACTGAAGTTTCAATCTATATGCAAGATCATCATGGACTATTTGCTAGAATGTCTGCAGGGCTGGCTTTAGCAGGAACATCCATATTAGATGGACGTATTGTTACAACTAAGGATGGAATGGCCATTAATACTTTTCTTATAAACATCAGTGATTTGGAAAATAATAAAAATAGATTAAACGTATTTAAAAATACAATTTTTAAGACCGTATTTGAAGAGAGATCTCCTAAAGATTTATTAAATGAATTTAAAAATGTAAACAAATTTAGTAGAAAAGATGTAATCAAAATTGAACCTAGGGTACTAGTAGATAATTTTTCTTCTAAGACTCATACTATCGTAGAAATAAATGCTAAAGATAAAATTGGATTGCTAAGTTCAGTTGCTGCAGAACTATTTATAATGGGGTTACAAATTTCTACCGCAAGAATTAGTACGTATGGATTAAGAGCGGTCGATGTTTTTTACATTCAGGATATGACAGGAATGAAAGTTACCAATAATAAAAAATTAAATACTATTAAACTTAAATTAATGCTTCTTTTAACGGATAAAGAATTTAATAGCCTAACAAATATGAAAAATTATACTGTTGCAAAATGAAATTATTTGAAAAGTTTGCAGATATATACAAATCTGGTGCAGTAGTAAGTTTTTGGACCATAGTCAGTAGAGTTTTTGGTTTTGTACGTGATATATTATTTGCCTCATTCCTCGGTTCAGGTCCTATGGCAGATGCTTTTTTGATAGCTTTTAGATTACCCAATTTATTTAGAAGGTTTTTTGCAGAAGGAACTTTTGCTGCGGTTTTTATACCTTTATTATCCGAAAAAAATGAAAAATATGGTTTAAAAGAAGGACTTGCTTTTACTTCAGCAATCACTTCTATACTCCTATTAGCAGTTATTCCTTTAGTTATTTTAGCAGAAGTATTTATGCCTCAAGTAATTTTATTGATTGCTCCTGGTTTTCTAGAAGATCTTAATCGTTTTGAATTAGCAGTTTCATATTCTCGAGTAATTTTTCCTTATCTACTTTTTATTGTTATTACATCTTTATTATCCGCTAGCTTGAATACTAATGGAAAATTTTGGGTAGGAGCCGCAGCACCAGTGATTTTAAATCTGCTTATGATTTTTTCAATGCTACTGGCGTGGGTTATAGGTGCGCAACATGGATTGGTCTTATCTTGGGGGGTACTTTTGGCAGGAGCTTTGCAAATGTTACTATTAGCCAGTGCCAATTACAAAAATGGCTTATCATTTGGAATTTGTTTGCCTAGCCTAGATAGCTCAGTTAAAAAATTTATTAAAAGATTTATTCCAGGTGCTCTAGGTGCAGGAACAACTCAAATTAATTTATTAGTCTCATCTATTTTTGCAAGTCAAATACCAGGTGCAATTTCTTGGCTATATTATTCTGATAGAGTTGCACAACTACCATTAGGAATCGTAGGAGTTGCTATAGGTACAGTTTTGCTTCCTGATTTGTCTAAAAAAATAAGCCTAGGATTAAAAGACGAGGAATATTCAATTCAGGAAAGAGCAATATTAGTTTCTATGTTTTTTGCCTTACCCGCAGCAGTATCTTTAATGTTTATTCCAGATTTAGTAATAAAATCTTTGTTTGGTTACGGAGTCTTTACTTTAAGTGATGTTAAATATACAGCTGATGCCTTGAAAGTATATGCTTTAGGTATTCCTGCTTTTGTCCTAATTAAAATTTTAGCCCCATTTTATTTTGCAAGGCAAGATATTAGAACACCTTTAGTAGTAGCTGCATTTTCTGCATTGTTAAATGTATTATTGACTTGGTTTTTTATAAAAAAAATAGGTTTTGTTGGAATAGCACTTTCACTTGTGGTAACTGGTTGGATTAATGTAGTAATTTTATTTGTTATAATAATTATGAAAAAAATTTATATACCTAAAATAAGTTTCTTTAGCGTTGTATCAATTATAGTTTTTGCTACATTTTTCATGCTATTATCTCTAATTGGACTAGATGTATTGTTTAATAGTTTTGATTATTTATTAAATGAACTGGAAGACATTTTTAAATTACTATTTATGGTTATTATTGGGTTAATATCTTATTTAGGTTTTAGTTATATTTTTAGATTATTTAAATACTTAAAATAGATTTTTTGTGGAAATCAATAGGGATTTAATTATAGTATTTTACAATATTTTTGAAACAAAAAAAATTATATATGTACTGGAATAAAAATGAGTCGTGTGTTCTCAGGAGTCCAGCCTTCAGGAAATTTGCATTTAGGAAACTATTTAGGTGCAATGAAAAATTTTGTGAAACTTCAAGAAGATCACGAATGTATTTATTGTGTTGTAGATATGCATGCAATAACTGTTAAGTTAGATCCCTTGACTTTAAAAAAGAATGTGTTGGAGGTAGCTGCTGCATTTATTGCATCAGGAATAAATCCAGAAAAATCAATAATTTTTGTTCAATCCCAGGTATCAGCTCATGCAGAACTGGCGTGGATATTTAACTGTGTCGCGAGGTTAGGATGGCTAAATAGAATGACACAATTTAAAGAAAAAGCTGGAAAAAATAGGGAAGGTGCTTCAATTGGTTTGTATACATATCCTATTTTGATGGCGGCAGATATTTTAGCATATCATGCCACGCATGTTCCTGTAGGTGATGATCAGCGACAACATCTAGAATTAGCAAGAGATATTGCAAGTAAATTCAATAGTGATTTTGGCAATGAATTTTTTCCTATTACTGAACCAGTAATTATGGGAGTGGCAACAAGAGTGATGAGTCTTAGAGATGGAAAGAAAAAAATGTCAAAATCAGAAGAATCAGATTATTCAAGATTAAATTTGACTGATAATAAAGACGAAATTGTAAATAAAATTAAAAAAGCCAAGACTGATCCAATGGTTCTACCTGATTTAGACTGCTTAGGAGAAAATGGAATGTTTAAAGATCAAATCCTTCAAGAACGGCCTGAAACAGTGAATTTACTAAATATTTATTCTGCCTTATCAGAGGAACCTATGGAGAAAGTAATAAGTAATTTTTCAGGAAGGCAATTTACACATTTTAAAAATGAACTAAGTGATTTAGCAGTGGAAGTTTTAACCCCAGTTAATGACGAAATAAAGAAATTACTGGGTAATAATTCATTTATGGAAGATATTTTGAAAAAAGGAAAAGAAAAAGCAATAGAGATATCTGATCCTATTATTAATGAGACTAAACGAATAGTAGGGTATTTTTAATATATGGAAGTCTACCTTCCTATAGCAGGTATTCCTGTTGATATTTTTATACTTTTGTTCTTAGGTTTATCAGTTGGTTTTTTATCAGGTATGTTTGGGGTAGGAGGAGGTTTTTTAATGACACCTTTATTAATACTTATGGGTATACCACCTGCGGTCGCTGTTGCTTCAGAAGCAAATCATATTTTAGCTGCATCTTTTTCAGGTCTTTTGGCACATATAAGAAGATTTAATGTTGATTTTAAAATGGGACTGATTCTCCTTTTAGGAGGAATTTTAGGAAGTGCTATTGGAGTTTTTATTTTAAAAGAACTTCTATCTATAGGACAAGAAAGATTTTTTATTACTGTCTCTTATATATTTGTTTTAACTTCCGTTGGTTTATGGATGTTAATAGAGAGTATTAGTTCTATTCAAAAAAAATATAAAGGAAAAAGAAAGAGATTACATGAGCACATTTGGATGCATGGATTACCACTAAAAGTTAGGTTTAGAAAATCTCATCTTTACATTAGTGTGATACCTCCAATAATTATTGGATTGTTAGTAGGAATTCTCTCTTCTATAATGGGAGTAGGCGGAGGATTTGTATTAGTCCCTGCAATGATATATATTATAGGTATGCCCACACAGGTAGTAGTTGGCACATCTTTATTACAGATAGTTTTTGTTACAGCTGTTTCTACTGTTCTACATTCATATGTTAATCAAACTGTTGATGTAATGTTATCTTCATTGTTACTAGTAGGTGCTGTAATAGGGGCTCAAATCGGAACGAGAGTGATGGTGAGATTGAGTGGAGAGCAAATTAGGTTCTTCCTTGCAGTAATAATTTTATTAGTTGCTTTTGTTTTAATTGGAGAATTAATAGTTACTCCAAAAGATATGTATTATGTGGGTTAGTTAGTTGAAAAAATTATTTATATATATTTTTTTTATTTTACTAGCTACTCGAGAAAGCTACTCGAAAGATATTTTATTAGCTGATGTGGTAGAAAGTAATATAAAAATAAGAACTTCTTTTTCTGGAGCAGAAATTTTTATTTATGGCTCTGTAGAATCACAAATATATGATGAAGCGGACATATTGATAGTAGTTAGAGGACCTGATAAGAATTTTGCAGTTAGAAAAAAATATAAAAAATTTGGTATATGGATCGTTGAGCTCGATAAAATAAATTTTAAAAATATGCCTTCCTACTATGCAATTTCTTCTAGTAGAAAATTAGATAGTAAAATTTATAAAAATCTTTTTATAAAGAAACAAATTGGTTGGGAAAATCTTAACTATAATGAAAATATTAATTCTAATGACAAAAAAAGACTAGAATTTTATAAGGCTTTGGAGAAAAACTTAATTAAAAAAGGTCTACTTCTATATAAAGAAAAAGGAATAGCAATATTGAATAAAAGTTTATTCAAGGCTGTTTTCAATTTACCTGAGCTTACTCCGACAGGGATTTATAATATAAATACATATCTAATAGGGAATAATGGTCATCTAATTGCAGAGTGGACCAATAGTATTGAAGTTTCTAAAGAGGGTATTGCAGAAGAGTTATATAATTTCTCGCAAAACCAAAGTTTAATGTATGGTTTTTTTGCTGCATTTGCTGCTATTATAGCAGGCTTGCTTGCTAGTGAGGTTTTTAGAAGAATATAAAAGGAGAATGTTTTGAAACATGTTCCAGGCCAAGTAAAATTTTTAGTATGTGTTGATGAAAGCGAGGAATGTAAAACTGCTTTGCAATTTGCTTGTATGCGAGCAAAGAATACTAATGGTTCTGTTGTTTTATTATATATTATTGAACCTCAAGACTTAATGCATTTTGCTGGTGTAGAAAATGTTATGAAAACAGAAGCATATGAAAAAGCAAATACTATTCTTGAGGAATTGAAAAAAGATGTATTGACCAATTTTGGATTTAATGTGGAATGTAAGATAGACCAGGGTAAAAAATATGATAAAATAGTTGATTTAGTTAATAAAGATGAGACAATAAGTATATTAGTTTTAGGAGCTGCACCTGAAGGAAAAGGAACAAATGTTTTAATTCAGCGTTTTTCCATTGGATTAACTGCGAGTGTTCATATTCCTTTAACGATAGTTCCAGGAAATTTGACCAATGATGAGTTACTAAAAATTACTTAATTTTTATATAAGGAAAAAAAAATGTTTATTCAGACTGAGCAAACTCCTAACCCCAATACACTAAAATTTATTCCTGGTAGAGATGTGTCGCCTGAAAAAAATGTTTCTTATGAGAAAGCAGAGGATGCTGATAATTCTCCTCTTGCTAAGCGGATGTTTGCAATAGAAGGTATATCAAGCGTATTTTTGGGGAAGGATTTTATTTCTATTTCCAAGTCTGAGAAAATTGACTGGCAAGTTATGAAATCTCTGATTTTGACCCAATTAATGCAGCATTTTATGTCAGATGAAAAAGTGGTTGATATAGTAAATGAAGAATCAAAAATTGAAGTTAGCGAGGAAGATAAGGAAGTTGCTTTACAAATAGAGGAACTTTTAGAAACAAGAGTAAGGCCTTCGGTTGCAGGACATGGGGGTGATATAATTTTTCATGGATATTCAGAGGGGGTAGTAGAATTAGAAATGAAGGGAGCTTGTTCTGGTTGCCCTTCATCTTTGGCTACATTAAAGATGGGCGTAGAAAATATGTTGAAACATTATATACCAGAGGTATCGGAAGTTAGAGAGGTCAATTAGAGGTTGTTTTAAAAAATAAATAATCTAACACATTAGTCTAGTTTTTTCTTTTTTATCATTCAGTATTGGCCACTTTTTACTATCATATAATTGATAATGCCACCATTCATTCTTGTAAAAGTCCCATCCAGCAGTTGTCATGATTCCTAACAACAGCATTCTATTTTTTTGAGCTGATATATTGATATCTGTATTGCCGTGGTAGGACTTTTTTGAGAAATGGTCGAAAGGGGTTCCCATATCTATAATTTTATTATCTCTAATTAAAGTTAGGTCTATAGCTATACCTCTGGAATGGGGAGATCCTTTTGAAGGAGGTGTTAAAAAATTTGGATCTGGGTATTCTTTCCAAAGTAATTTCTGGGCTTCAGAAGGTCTGAAAGCATCAAATATTTTTAATTTATATCCTATTTTTGAAGCAAAAAATATTGCTTTTTTAAAATTCCCAATAGCATCTATATGAATATAACATTTTGAATTTATATATATTTTTTTGCCGGTAAAATTCGATGTTTTTGCATAAGCTAAATCTATTTCTACATCAAATTTATTATTAGTTATTTCAACAAGATTCATATATAAAACTCTAATTAAATTATTTATTAATAGTAGATATAATTAATACATATTATTTTGCAAACTAATTTATGGACTAAAATTGTTGAA
>PTKJ01000041.1 GCA_002937675.1 Alphaproteobacteria bacterium MarineAlpha9_Bin1
TTTTATTTTTAAACAATTAAATTTCTTCTAATGAAAAAATTGCTGAGGATTATACAATGAACATTAAAAAAATAGCCAAAACATTATTTGATGATTGTAATAATTTAAAACCATATCTAGAGGCAGAAAAGATAAGTATTGAAAATAGAAAGGATGGTTATTTGGTTCAAGATGAATTTTTAAAATTAAAACAAAATAATGGAGAAGGAAATATAGCTGGCTGGAAGGTAGCTCTTACCAATATTGAAATGCAAAAACTAACAGGAATAGACGAACCTGCAGAAGGTGCAATCTTTGGTCCATTGATATATTCAGAACAGACGAGGTTAAAATTTGATAATTACGGGCATTTAGGAGCAGAAGCAGAAATAGCTATTAAAATTTCTAAGGATATTCCAAAGAATTCTCAAAAGTTTTCTTCACTAGAAGAAATTGCTCCTTATGTGTCAGAAGTTATGGCTGCATTAGAAATTGTTGATGATAGACATTACGGTAGAGAAGCAACATTAGGTATACTCATTGGTCAAAATTCTATGAATCAAGGTTGTGTTTTAGGCAAACCAGTTGGAACTGATCCAATGAACCTAGATAAATTAGAAGGCAGTTTAATAATGTCAGGGGAAATCTTTGGTAGAGGTTCAGGAAAGAATGTTTTAAGCCATCCTTTGAAAGCACTAATGTGGTTGGCTAATAGTTTGATCTCGAGAGGTAGATCATTACACTCTGGAGATATAATTATGACAGGATCCATAGCAACAACCTGTTGGCCGAGAGTAGGCGATGAAGTAGTGGCAGATATAGACGGATTAAATCCAGCAAGTTTTGAAGTTGTATAGTAAATGAGTAAACAAAAGGAAAAATCAATTGTGTGGATAGATGGTGAGTGGCACGAAGGATCCTATCCTGTCATGTCTGCAATGAGTCAATCATACATGCACGGAAGCACAGTTTTTGACGGGGCGAGGGCTTTTAATAATTGTGTTCCTGACCTTGATAAACATTGTGCTCGCTTATTAGAATCTGCAAGTGTAATGGGCTTAAAAATTATGTTAAATGAACAGGAATTAGTGGATTTGTGTATCGAGGGGGTAAAATTGTTTGAAAAAGGTGCAGAATTATACGTTAGACCCAGCATATTTGCTGATAGTGGTTTTTTAATACCAGAACCAGATTCTAGTAAATTAGTTGTTACTATATTTAGAGCGCCAATGCCTTCGCAGGAAGGTTTTACTGCCATGATAAGTTCTTTTAAAAGGCCTCATCCAGACATGGCCCCAACTCTGGCAAAAGCCTCTTGTCTTTACGCAAATACTTCTAGGGCGCTAAGAGAGGCTTCTGAAAATGGTTTTGACAATGTTGTTATGAGGGATGGTGAAGATAATGTGGTTGAATTTGGAAGCGCTAACTTATTTATAGTTCATTCTGGAAATATATTAACCCCTGAGTGGAACAAAACTTTTTTAAATGGTATTACAAAAAAGAGGGTAATTTCTTTGCTAGAACAAGAGAAAATTTTTGTAAAAGAAACCACTATATCAGTTGACCAACTGCTTAAGTCTGAAGAAGTTTTTAGTACAGGTAATTTTGGAAAAGTTTTACCTGTGCGAAAAATAAATGACAAACAATATGAGATTGGTGAGATTTGCAAAAAAGCTATGCAGCTTTATCAGAGTTTTTCAATCCAATCCGAATTGAGTTAATTAAAAATTAAGACTCATTCCCATGCTAAGAGTACGACCATAAGTTCCTGCAGTATCAGACAAATGGTATTTTTGATCCAGTAAATTTTCTATTTTAACATATACGTTAGTTTCAGAACCTATTTTATAATTTAAATTAGAATGAATTAGAGCATACCCAGAAAGATGACCTCCTGTAAAAGCATCATCTCTTGCTTTAGAATAATATTCTATAGTTGAATATGACACTATTTCTGGAAACTCATCTATTATCCATTTGAAAGTTGTTTTTCCACTATGTTTTCTCCTTCGTTGAAGTGACTTTCCATTATTATTAGTGGTTAAAAAATTATAACTAAAATTTATTTCAAAATTTTTCTTATAAATATAATTGAAAAACAATTCAAGACCATTTGTCTTGGCGCTTCCTTGATTTTCAAAAAGATAACCTGGTGCTCCTCCGTACCCAATAAGATTGTCAATTTGAGAAGAAAATAGTGTTATGTCAGAAGTAAATTTATTATTTTTTGAGGTATATTCCACACCAATATCTCTGCTGCGACTTCTTTCTTCTTTTACTGAACTGTTTCCATAGGAGCCATAAATTTCATCTAAAGTAGGTGCTCTATATCCTGTGCCATAACTAGAATGCAAACGTAGACCTGAAGAAGGTATTAAGTAACTACTTGCAATTCTATATGTAGCTGAACTTCCAAAGGCATCATGAGAATTTGTCCTCAGACTAGCATCAATAAAAAAATTATTATAATAATTATTTGAGTAAGAGATAATTTTAGAGGTTGAAGATACTTTAAAGTCATAATCATTATATTCTGTCCTTTGTTCCATGTGAGATCGCTCAGTTTCTGTGCCAAAAATAATATTATCAAAAGCACTCAAAGGCAGAATAAATATTATTCTTCCAGTATTAAGATCTGCAATATACCTTCGAAATTTTCTATCTTCCTTTAATTGATAACGTCGAGCTTTAGCAATTGAAGCAGAAATATCTACAGAAAATAAGTTATACTTTTTTTTTAAAGATATAGCAGATTGCCAATCTAATAAATTCGTATGCATGTCCGCATCATATATTGGTCCATTTGGAGCATCATCTTCTTGAATTTCAGATGTGAAGAGTCTTGTATCTAAAGAAATTTTCGTATTTGAATCTATATCATAATCTAAGGTAAAATTTCCATTATCTATATTATAACTATCATTTTCTTCATAACCAAGAGACTTTTCTGCTGCTGATATGCCCGGTCCTTCACTGTGATTAAAATTAACACTAAAATACACATTTTTAATTTTACCCGAAAGTCCTGTATTCATATTCTTATCTAAACGGTTGGATGCTTCAAAATTAGTATATTTTTCATAATTATTATTTCCTCTTTTGGAAATTATATTAATTACCCCTCCAATAGCTTCTGAACCATATAAAGCACTTTGTGAGCCTCTTAAAACTTCTATCCTTTCTATTCCAGATAAAGTTATTCTTTCTAGGTCCACCGAACCTCTTCCTGTTGCTGGATCAACCATTTTCACTCCATCAAATAAAACTAAAGTATGATCAGTTTCATTTCCTCTAATAAATGCTCGGCTTAAAGTATGAGGTCCTCCAGATCGATAAACTTGGAAGCCGGTACCACCTGAAAGTATTTGAGATAGATATTTTGCTCCACTTTCATTGATCTCTTCTTCACTGATAATTGTAATCGAAGATCCAGTTTCTTTAAGTTTTTTAGGGATTAAACTTCCTGTAACTGTAATAGGCTCTAGTATTTCTATTTCACCAGGCATTGAGTTTTTCAAGGTCCATAAATTACTACATAATAAAACAGCTAACACAAATCTAGTAGTTCTTATAAGCAACAAATATCTCCAAAATATATGAAGAAAAATAAAATTTTTTCTAAGTCTTAATTCAATTATTGCTTATAGATTTTTTTATATCTAAAAAGCAATGGTCGTTCGCACCATCACTTTTAAGCTCTATTGAGCATCCCCTCTCAATAGTTAGATAGCACTGTTCAGGCAGGTCTCCTGGCTTATGATTTATCGATTATCCGGCCTTCCCATAAACATTACAGTGGCAATTAGGATTTTCTCATCAATTACAGTTGCGGGGGCAGCTACGTCAAACATTAAAAAATATTATCGCATTCCCTTTTCATCAACATCTAGTTGACACCTGAATACAATCAATAAAATAAATTAATTCATTTTTGTCAATATATTATGGAAATTAATTCACTTTTTATGCATTATAGAATTATGTTTATTAAATCTATTATCAGATATGCTCTTACTAAGGTAGCATCTAATCCAAAGGTAAGACAACAGGCGACAAAGTCTGCAAGAAAGTTTGCGAAAGGAGCAGGCGAATTAGCAAGGGATCCTGATCCAGCTCGTAGGCTCGGAAGAATGGCTGGTAGACTAAAGAAAAAAATTCAAAATAGAGATTTTTAAAAGTTGTTTGCCTAATTTTGTTTATATTGAGCTTATTGTATAAATTACCACATATGAATTTTTTTTATCAATATACGATTGTGTCTTAATGTTTTTTATGAATATTTTAAATGTAGAAAATAAATATAATAAATACGTCTTATTTATTCTAATATTCCTGACTTTCTTTGTAACCTTGAATGTGCTTCCACCTTTAGATAGAGATGAATCAAGATACATGCAATCCACATTACAAATGATTGAAACAGGAGATTTTCTGAATATCAATTTTTTAGATTCACCAAGAAATAAGAAACCACCAGGTATATATTGGTTACAGGCTTTTAGTGCTTTATCAGTAAAAAATATTTTTTCATTAAATGAAATTCCAATTTGGTCATATCGTTTGCCGTCAGCTATAGGCGCAAGTATAGCAATTTGGATAACTTTTCTTATAGGGAGAGTTCTTTATGGAAGAGAGGTAGGGTTTTTGGCAGCTGTTTTACTTCTAGCAACCCCACTAGTTTTTGCAGAATCACACATAGCTAAAACTGATTCTTGTTTGCTTGCTTTCATTTTATTTCCTCTCCTAGTAATTTCAAAAATTATAGTGGGCCTTGATAACAAATCAAACATGCCTTCAAGTAGTTATATCTATTGCGGATGGTTTGTTCTTGGTTTCTCCTTAATTATTAAAGGTCCAATTGGTTTGTTTATACTTTTTTTAACAATACTTTTTACTAAATTAGTAAATAATAATTTTCGTTTTACTTATTTGAAACCGGCTAAAGGATTACTTTTTTATATTTTAGGAGGGTTACCTTGTTTTTTATGGGTTTATTATATTGGGACTAATGATTTTGTTCAGGAATCTATCTTTTCAGACATGATTATGAAAGTTTTAGAAGCTAAGGAATCTCATGGCGCTTTCCCTGGTTTTTATATTTTGACATCTTTTTTGTCATGTTGGCCTTTATCTTTATTTTTTATTCCTTCTGCAATTTGGGCTTATAAAAACAGAGAGGATAATAAAATAATATTTTTACTTTGTTGGTTAATTCCTTCTTGGATAATCTTTGAATTAATACCGACAAAACTTTTACATTATATTTTGCCACTATTACCTAGCTTGTCAATACTGTCTGCTGCCATGATAATGGATTTTTTAAAAAATAATAACTTTTTGTTTTTAGATAAAAAATTATATAAATTAGCAGTTTTTTTTAGTACTTTAGCACCAGTTTTTTTAGCTTATATAATTTGTTATATAGGTTTAAAATATATGGATCACTGGATAATTTTTTCAATATTAATCACTATAATATATTTTATAGCTTTTTTAATATCGGTATATTTCTTATACAAAAGAAGGTTTGTATTAGTAGCATTGTTAGCAAGTTTAATTAATATATTTTGTCTTAGTTCTTTTTTGGTTTTTATTTCTCCGCAACTAAAGACCATATGGATTTCTGAAAAAATATATGAGTATGTAGAAAAACATAAAATAGAAAGACCTGTAATTTTATTAGGATATTCTGAGCCTTCAGCAGTATTTAGGCTGGGATCAGATACATTTATTGCAAATACTGTAGAACAATCATTATTGTATTTAGAAAATGGAAAAAAATTTTTATTGGTAGTGGAGAAAAAATTTGAAAAAGAGCTTTTCGAAAAGACACAATTAGCGGCTCATAAGCTATATAAGCACGATTATAAAATAAGTGGTATTAATTATTCAAAGGGAAAAAAAGTATTATTAAGTATTTACTCTAATTAATCTAAAATGGTAATTTATGTTGTATACATTCCGCATACGTTTATTTTATGTTGTTTTTGTAAAAAATCTATCTAAGGGAGAGTAGAATGTTACCTGATTTGACTGATAAAACAAAAGACTTACTAGAAAAAGTAGAAAAATTTATGGATGATCATATTTATCCTAATGAACAAAACATCGCCGAAGAAATAAATACTGGCGATCGTTGGCAACCTTCAAAAATTATGGAAGATTTAAAAGCTAAAGCTAGATCGCAAGCTCTATGGAACTTATTTTTACCTGAAAGTGATCGTGGTGCAGGTTTAACTAATTATGAATATAGTCATTTATGTGAACCAATGGGCAGATCTACGTTTGCTCCTGAAGTATTTAATTGTTCTGCACCAGATACAGGAAACATGGAAGTCTTAGAGCGTTATGCTACTGAAGAAATTAAGGAACAATGGTTAACGCCCCTACTTGCTGGTGAAATAAGATCTGCATTTGCAATGACGGAACCACTAGTTGCATCTTCGGATGCTACTAATATTGAATCAAGTATCCAAAAAGAGGATGAAGAATATGTAATTAACGGAAGAAAATGGTGGACATCTGGTGCAAATGACCCTCGATGTAAAGTACTTATTTTCATGGGGAAAACTGATCCTAATAATTCAGACAGATATAAACAACAGTCCATGATAGTTGTTCCTATGGATAGTGATGGAATTAAGGTTTTAAGACATTTACCCGTGTTTGGTTTTGATGATGCTCCTCATGGTCATGCAGAGGTATTGTTTGAAAATGTTAGAGTTCCTACTGCAAATATATTATTGGGAGAAGGAAGAGGCTTTGAGATAGCTCAAGGACGATTAGGCCCAGGAAGAATTCATCATTGCATGAGATTAACAGGACTAGCTGAGCGTGCATTAGAGGCAATGTGTAAAAGAACTAAATCTAGAGTGGCTTTTGGTAAACCTGTTTCAGAACAAACAGTAACGCAGGAACGTATCGCAGAATCTCGCATTATGATCGATCAATGTAGGTTATTAACTCTTTATGCTGCTCATAAAATGGATACTCTTGGAAATAAGGAAGCTCGTAAGGAAATAGCAATGATAAAAGTTGCGGCTCCGAATATGGCTTGTAAAGTAACAGATTGGGCTATTCAGGCGCATGGAGGCGGGGGGCTTACAACTGACTTTGGTTTAGCTAAAATGTATGCTAACGCTCGTTTGCTTAGGCTTGCTGATGGTCCTGATGAAGTACATAGAAATCAAATAGCAAGATTAGAGTTAAAACGTCATAATTGATGGAATATTAGTATGGTCAGCTTTAATTACCGGTTCAACATAGAAGATTATCCTGTAAAACCGGTGCATGAGTTTGATATAAATAAGCTAGATGATTATTTAAATGGGAAATTAGATAGTTTTTCACAAATTCGAGCTGTAGGACAGTTTAATGCAGGACAATCAAACCCAACTTTTATTATACAATCCAAAGAAGGGAAAAGGTATGTACTAAGAAAAAAACCTCCAGGAGATCTTTTGCCTTCGGCCCATGCAGTAGATAGAGAGTATAGAGTACAAAAAGCTTTATATGATACTGATGTCCCTGTTGCTAAAATGTATATATTGTGTGAAGACGATACCATCATTGGTACATCTTTTTATGTTATGGAATATTTGGAAGGAAGAGTGTTTGAAGATATTACTTTACCTGGAATGTTGCCAGAAGAAAGATCAGCAATATACGATTCTATGAATTCCGCTTTGGCTGCACTTCATAATGTTAATCCAGAAGAAGTGGGATTAGATACTTTTGGTCGCCCAGGAAGTTATTTTACTCGTCAATTAAAAAGATGGTCTAAGCAATGGGAGTTGTCAAAACAGCATGATATTCCTGAAATGCCGATACTAATAGAGTGGTTGTCAGAAAATATTCCTAGTAGTGATGAAACTACCATAGTTCACGGAGATTATAGACTTGGCAATTTAATATATTCAGCAAGAGAACCTAAAGTTATAGCTGTTTTAGATTGGGAGCTCTCAACATTAGGACATCCTTTAGCGGACTTAGGATATAACTTGATGCATCATGAGCAAGGCCCAGAAATAGAAATGGGACTGAAAGGTTTGGATTTAGAAAGTCTTGGAATACCGGATAAAGAACAATTTATGAAAAAATATTGCGAAAGAGTTAGTAGAGAACAGATAGATACTATATTTTATATAGTGTTTTCACTTTTTAGAAATGTAGCTATTTTAGAAGGTGTTTTAGCTAGAGGCAGGGCAGGAAATGCTTCTTCATCTTTAGCAGAAAAGAAAGGAGCTATGGCTCCCTCTATAGCCACTTTGGCCTGGCAATTGGTAAAAGAAAATAATTTGGATTAAAACTATTAAGTTTATTTTTATCTGTATCTTAGATTGTTTCTATTTAATTCAGATATTTTAGAACAACCCATAAGTTTCATGTCTCTCTCAATTTCGTCACGAAAGTTTTTTAATGCTTTTTCAACGGCTGGTTGCCCCCCTGCAGCTAAAGCGTATAGATAATATTTTCCGCCAGAACAACATTTTGCTCCTACAGATAGCGCTTTGAGAACATGAGTGCCCCTCGTTATTCCGCCATCACATATTACATCTATCTGATCACCAACAGCGTCTACTATTTCCGGCAACTGATCAAAAGGAGCTCGAGAGCCATCTAGTTGTCTTCCTCCATGGTTTGAAACCATTATTGCTGTGGCACCTATATCAACAGCTCTTTTGGCATCTTCTATACTCATTATTCCTTTCAAGCAAAAGTGTTTTCCCCATTGTTTATTTATATTCTCAGCATCCTTCCAATTCATGGTTTGGTCTAGCATATGAGTAAAATAATCTCCTACTGAAATTGAAACATTTGTTCCTTCTTTAACAAATTCTTTCAGTTGGGGTAAATCAAATTTTGCGTGAGTAAAGTGGTTTATTGCCCACATTGGATGAGCCATGAAGCTTATAATGCTACTTAGTGTTAGTTTGGGAGGGCTAGTAAAACCAGTACGAAGATCTCTTTCTCTATTTCCTCCAGTGATAGTGTCTACCGTTAAAACTATCGCATCATAGTTTGCTTCCTTACAAAGTTCAATCATGTGATCATTAAGCCCTTTATCTTTATGATAATAAAGTTGAAATAATTTTGGACTTGAAATTTCTTTGCTCATTTTATGGATATCAACAGTGCCTAGAGAGGATAAGCCTGACATAGTACCAAATTTTTCTGCTGCTCTTGCCACTGCTAATTCCCCATCATGGTGAAAGAGTCGTTGCAAAGCTGTTGGGGAACAAAAAAGAGGCATATCTAATTTTTTTCCCATTACGGTGACAGACATATCTATATCTTTTACACCTGCAAGAACATTGGGAACTAAATCACAGTTCTCATAGGCTTCAGTGTTTCTTTTTTTGGTAATTTCATCATCAGCCCCGCCGTCTATATAGTGAAAAATAGGACCTGGCAACCTACTTTTAGCAAGTGCTCTAAAATCTTGAGTGTTATGACAATCTCTGACTCTTTTTAATATCATTTAAAAATTCCACTTTAAATTAAATTTATCATATTCCAGTTGTTTTCAATATGAAAATAATAATAAATATCAGAAATAAACTAACGAGGAGCCATTCTTAAAGAGCCATCAAGGCGAATTGTTTCTCCGTTTAACATTTCGTTCTCATAAATATGTCTTACTAAAGATGCATATTCTTTTGGCTGGCCTAATCGGTGAGGGTGCAAAGTTGAACTAATTAAGGATTCTTTAGCCTCATCAGGTAGGCCGGCAAGTAAAGGGGTATCAAAAAGTCCTGGTGCAATAGTGTTTACTCTAATGCCATTTCTAGCTAACTCTCTTGCGATAGGCAATGTCATTCCTACTATTCCACTCTTAGAAGCTGAATAAGCTGCCTGGCCAACTTGACCGTCAAAGGCAGCAATTGAAGCAGTATTAACTATTACTCCTCTTGTTCCCTCGCTATTAGGTTGGTTATTTTGCATTACATATGCAGCTGCTTTAATGCAGTTGAAGGTTCCGATTAAATTTACATTAATTATTTTTGTATACAAAGCCAAAGAATGAGATCCATCCTTATTTAATACTTTAGCAGGAGTCCCTATTCCCGCACAATTTACTGATAAAGAAATTGGGCCAGTTTCTTTAGAAACTTTTATGAAGTACTCTTGAACTATAGTTTCTTCTGTAATGTCAACTTTGATAAAATTACATTTCTCTCCTAATTTGTTAGCAGTTTCTTTCCCGAATTCTTCTTGAATGTCTAGAATAGTTACTTTCCCTCCAGAAGTAATTATGTTTTCAGCAGTTGAGGCTCCTAGTCCACTAGCTCCACCAGAAATTATCGCATTTAGGTTATTATTCATTTTGGCTCCTTTAATTTATGAAGAAAATTGTTCTATTAAGAACCTTTCTTCAAGACTGTTTTCTGGATCAAATAGTATGTTAAAATTTAACTCGTTTGATAAGGTAATATTTACTTTTTTTACGTCCCTTATTTCTTTATTGCCTGCACTGGCACTTACCCCTCTAACTTTGGGCTCATTTACAATGAGTTCAACATTGGATGTTTTAGGTAATAAAGCTCCTCCCCATCTCCTAGGTCTAAATGCGCATATGGAAGTTAGTGATAAGAGTTCAGAGTTTAGAGGGAGAATAGGACCATGAGCAGACAAGTTATATGCCGTACTTCCGGCCGGAGTAGCAACTAGTATTCCATCACATACAAGTTCTGGCAATCTATTTTTACCATTGATGTTTATAGATATTTTTGCTGTCATTCTGGACTGTCTTAATAAAGATACTTCGTTTATAGCATAACCTTTATGAGAATTATTATTAATATCAATAGCTTCCATGATTAAAGGATTTACTGTAGTGATTTCAGCTTTCTCTATTTTTTGTAACAAATTATCTTTGGTATAATTATTCATTAAAAAACCTACCGTGCCCTTATTCATCCCGTACACGGGAACTCCATTTTTTCCAAAAGTTTCTAAAGCATGAAGCAATAATCCGTCTCCTCCGAGGGCTACTATTATATCTGCTTTACTAGGGTTTACATTCTCATATGTCTTGGAAAGTTCTAAAAGCGCTTTTTGGGCATCATTAGTACTAGAAGCAATGAACCCAATCTTATTTGATTTCATAATACATATTACCGTAATTTATTTAAAATAATTAGACACAAACTATCAGTTTACAGATTAAGTTCAAATATAAATTTTTATCCACCAGTTACACTCATATGCCTTTTTACAGAAGGCGAGGAGGAACGTCTATTAATCTCAAAATCATGTCCTTTAGGTTTTCTTGAAATAGCTTCTCTTATAGCGTCCTCAAGACCCTGTTCTTTGATCCCTTTTCTCACTACTTTTCTAAGATCTGCAGCATCATCCTGGCCTAAGCACATATATAAAATTCCAGTACAGGTCAATCTAACCCTGTTGCAAGATTCGCAAAAATTGTGAGTGAGTGGTGTTATAAAACCAAGCTTTCCTCCAGTTTCCTTTACTTGAACATATCTTGCTGGACCACCAGTGGTATAATCACTTTCAACTAGGGTATATTTTTCTTTCATTCTTCCCCTTACTAAGGATAATGGTAGATATTGGTCGCTTCTATCTTCTGTAATCTCACCCATCGGCATAGTCTCTATTATAGTAAAATCATGGCCTTCATTATGGGCCCACTTCATCATACTTTCTAATTCGTATTCGTTAACATTTTTAAGTGCTACTGCATTAATCTTTATTTTAATGCCAGATTTTTGCGCACTCTTTATTCCTTCAAGCACTTTTTCTAAATTTCCCCAACGAGTTATTTTTTTAAATAATTCGCTATTAAGAGTATCCATGGAAACATTAACTCTTCTTATTCCGTATTCGAAAAGTTGTTCTGAGTATCTAGTAAGTTGGCTTCCGTTGGTAGTTATAGTTAATTCTTCTAATCCTGAGCCTATTTTTTTTCCTAATTTTTCTATGAGAGTTAATACATTTTTCCTTACAAGTGGTTCTCCACCTGTAAGTCTAATTTTTTTTGTACCTAAGTTGATAAATGCATCACATAATATTTCTATTTCTTCTAGAGATAAAACTTCTGCTTTAGGAAGAAAGGTCATATGTTCTGCCATACAGTATACGCAACGAAAGTCACACCGGTCTGTAAGTGAAACTCTTAAGTAAGAAATAGTTCTTCCAAAAGGATCTATTAAAGTATTCTTAGTTTCTTTAATAAGGTTTTGTTCTGTATCTAGCATAAATCAACCTCAAATAACAATTTATTCATTAGTTGGTTATATATGACTGTATATAATGGATCAAGAAATACTTTATAATTATTCTGAAGAAAAGTAGATGTTTTGATAATAAGCAATTGCTAATTTTTTTGAATTATCAGTATCAGTCATAATAGCTACACCTTCTATTTCGTTTACATCAATCATATGGAGTTTTTTAAAATGATCTTTAACGTTAGCTTTTACTGTAACCCACTCATTTAGATTG
>PTKJ01000042.1 GCA_002937675.1 Alphaproteobacteria bacterium MarineAlpha9_Bin1
AGGTTAAATTGTTATACAAAGGTATAAAATGATAAATTTGCTGAGCTAAAAATAATTGTTTCAACTTTTAATATTTTTAACCTTTGGATAGGCGGCTGCAAATGGACTTTAATATAATTAAAACTCTGAGAAAAATTCAGTTTTTATTTTTGCTGCTGTTGTTATCTGTATTATTAGCAAGTTGTGCCTCCAATACTCCTGATACTGCAGGAAAACACGAAAATGATCCTTTTGAATCTATTAACAGAGAAATATTTGCTTTTAATAATGTTACTGATGAATATATTATAGGTCCTATAGCCAGGGGCTATAGAGACTTTCTCCCTGACCCTGTTATAATAAGCATAAGAAATTTTCTTCTAAATTTAAATACTCCGCTGACTGTGATTAATTCAACGCTACAGGGAGATTTTTATAGAGCATTTACTGGTGTAGGAAGATTTACAATAAATTCAACCATTGGATTACTAGGACTTATAGATGTTGCTGATTATATTGGATTAGAGCCATTCAAAGAAGATGCAGGACAAACTTTTGGAGTATGGGGAATGGGTCCAGGTCCTTATTTAGTAATTCCAATTTTAGGCCCATCTTCAACTAGAGATATACTTGGCAAAGTTGGAGATTTTCTGATTGACCCTGTGGGAATTTATCTAATAAGGCAAGACCGAGAAGATATTTTGTTTGGAACAAAAATCTTAATGGCGATAGATACCCGTGTGCAATTGGATGCAGTTATTGAGGGTAGTAGAAAAAGCTCTCTAGACCCCTATGCCATAATAAGAACAATGTATCTGCAGAGGAGAGCAAGACAAATAGTCAATGAAGATTCTGATTTGTTTTTTGGAAAAGACCTTATGGGGGAAACACCAATATTTGATATTGAAATTAATGGTGAAAATGGAGAAGATTACTAGAAGATTTTTAATTTTTTAAGTTGGAAAAAAAATGGATTTATTTAAACCTAGTTTTAAGCTATTTATAATTTTAATTTTTTCTTTTTTTATTACTTTAAAAGCATTCTCAATTGAAGAGAAGGACGCCGTTTCTTATGTAACAGAAATAGGCTTTCAGGCTATAAATATCCTTAAGACTCCTATAGAAGATATAGTAACTAGAGAAAAATTATTTCGTGAAATGTTTAATAGCAAATTTGATAAAAAATTAATCCACAGAGCAGTTTTAGGAAAAGCAGCTAAAGGTGTAACGAAAGAGGAACTTTCTAGATTCGGAAAAGCTTTCGACGAACACATTATAAAAATATATGCTTCACAATTAGGTGTTTACTCTGATCAATTATTTGTAGTGGATAAAACGATAAAAAGAGATAGGAAAGATACCATCGTGTTAACCCATATAGAACATGCTACCGCCCCCCCTCTAAGAATAGATTGGAGATTAAGGGACAGAGGAAAAGGGCCCAAGATTATTGATATTGCCATAGAAGGAGTAAGTTTATTAGCTACTAAGAGGGCAGATTTTTCTTCTACTATAAAAAAGGGTGGAATACATTTGCTTATTAATGACCTAGAAGAAAAAAATTCACAAAAATAATTAATTGATTGATTTATATTTAATTCTATGAGGAAGGTCATATTCTTGACCTAAACGTCTTTTTTTGTCTTGCTCATATAGGTCATAATTTCCATTAAACCATTCAACATGACTGGAACCCTCAAATGCAAGAATATGGGTGCATATTCTATCCAAAAAATACCTATCATGACTCGTTACCATAACACATCCTGGAAAGGAATTTAATGCATCTTCTAATGCTCTCAAAGTGTCAACATCAAGGTCATTTGTAGGCTCATCTAGCAATAAAACATTCGCTCCTTTTTTAAGCATTTTAGCAAGATGAACCCTATTTCTTTCTCCTCCTGACAATTGTCCAACTATTTTTTGTTGATCTCCTCCTTTAAAATTAAACCATGAGACATATGCTCTACTTTGAACCGTAATTTTTCCTAGAGAAATTTTTTCACTACCTGAACTAATTTCTTCCCAAACACTATTATCATTATTTAATAAATCACGATTTTGATCTATATAACCAAGATTAACAGTCTCTCCTATAATTATTTTTCCTTCATCCACATCTTCGTTTTTAATAATCATATTAAACAACGTAGTCTTTCCAGCTCCGTTAGGTCCTACGATTCCAACTATTGCTCCAGGGGGAACATTAAAAGATAGGTCTTCTATAAGTAATTTTTCTTCGTAAGATTTTTTTATATTATTAACCTTAATTATAACATTTCCAAGCCTATCCCCTATAGGAATAGTTATCTGCTGAGGACTTGGACCTTTTTCCCTAGATAAAGCTTCGGATAAAAGATTTTCATATGCATTAACTCTAGCCTGAGACTTACTTTGTCTAGCTTTCGGATTTTGTTTGACCCACTCTAATTCTCTCTCAAGAGTCCTTTTAATACTTTTCTCTTCTCTTGATTCTTGCGACATCCTATTAGTTTTATAATCTAACCAACTACTGTAATTTCCTTCGAATGGAATTAAATTTCCTCTATCTATTTCCAATATCCAACCCGCAACATTATCTAAAAAATATCTATCATGTGTTATTGCAACTACCGTACCTTTAAACTCAGCCAAAGTTCTCTCTAACCAAGCAACTGACTCAGCATCTAAATGATTTGTGGGCTCGTCCAATAGAAGCATATCTGGTTTTGATAAAAGTAAGCGACATAAGGCTATTCTCCTCTTTTCACCACCCGATAAATTGGTTACTTTATTTTCTGAAGGAGGACAGCGCAAAGCATTCATGGCAATTTCTACATGCCTATCCAGTTCCCACGCATCTGCTGCATCAATTTTAGTTTGTAATTCCGATTGTTCATCAAGTAATTTCTTAATCTCATCATCAGATGATACATCTGAAAACTTTAAACTAATTTCCTCAAATTCTTTCAGCAATTTAGTAATGTGAGACAGACCAGTCTTAACATTTTCTATTACATTTAAGCTATCTTCTAAAACTGGTTCCTGGGATAAATACCCTACCCTTATCCCCTCTGCTGCCCAAACTTCTCCAGAGAATTCCTTATCTAGACCTGCCATTATTTTAAGTAAGGTTGACTTTCCCGCACCGTTTATTCCTAAAACTCCAATTTTAGCGCCATCTATAAAAGATAGTGATCCATTCTTTATTACCTGTTTACCTCCAGCCCAAGTTTTGTTAAGGTCCTTCATCACGAATATATATTTAGAGGGCATAAAATAATCTCCGATATAACTTTAAAACATATAATTATTCTCTATGCATATAAAATCAATTATAAATAATAATAAATACACTGGTTTAATATTAGGTCTAATATTTCTTCTAATAAACTTATCATTTACTCCTAAAGAAATAGACATCGTTGCTTGGCGAACATTGGGAGTTGCCCTTTTAATGGCTACGTGGTGGCTTACTGAGGCTATTCCTTTACCAGCTACTAGTATGGCACCAATAGTATTATTTCCTATGCTGGGAATAAATTCTATTAAAGAAACTGCTTTAAACTATGCTCATCCAATTATTTTTCTATTTATGGGAGGTTTTATATTGGGTTTAGCGATGCAACACACAGGATTACATAAAAGGATTGCTTTTTTAATTATTTCACGTTTTAGAACGGGACCCAAAGCTTTAATTTTTGGATTTATGGTTGCAACAGCGCTCTTATCAATGTGGATAAGCAATACTGCAACAACTATAATGATGTTACCTATAGCCATTTCTATAATTACCGTAATATGTAAAGATAATCGTAGCGATAATAATTTTGCAATTTCCCTTGTATTAAGTATTGCTTTTGCTGCCACCATAGGGGGCATAGCTACATTAATAGGAACTCCACCAAATGCTGTAATGGCAGGTATGCTATCAAGCATATATAATTATCAAATAAGTTTTTTAGATTGGTTGATAATTGGTCTTCCAACCTCTTGTTTACTTTTACCTGTTGCATGGTTCATTTTAACTACAATTTGTTTTCCTACTAATGATATTAAGCAAATAAACCCTGAATTAATTTTAAAAAAAAAGAGAGAATTAGGAAAAATATCTCTTGATGAAATTATGGTTTGCTCCGTTTTCATAATAACAGCAATATTATGGATTTCGAGAAGATGGATAAGCAATCTGTTAGAAAACACATTTCCAACAGGAGCTATCAATGACTCTAATATAGCGATTGGAGCTGCTATTATACTATTTATTCTTCCTTCTTTTCGCTCAGGAAGAGATAGGCTTATAAATTGGGAAGTAGCTAAAAACATCCCCTGGGGTGTACTAATTTTAATTGGGGGAGGTCTAACTTTGGCTGCAGCAATAAGCAGTTCAGGGCTTGCAGCATGGATAGGGTCGATTACAGGAAATCTAAATAATACATCAATAATAATAATTATAATTATAAGCGTAATTAGCATAATAATACTTACAGAATTAACTTCAAATACAGCAACGGCTTCTACTTTTATTCCTATTCTTGGAGCAACTGCACTTGGATTAGGAGAAAATCCACTGATACTCATAATTCCTGCAACTTTAGCTGCCAGTTGTGCTTTTATGATGCCTGTAGCTACCCCTCCAAATGCCATAGCATATGCTTCTGGCTATTTAAGCATGAAACATATGATAAGAGCAGGTATTTGGCTTAATTCAATTTCATTTATTATAATACTACTTATTATTGCAATAATTTTAGGTCCAGTTTTCGAAGTAAAAATTGGGGAACTACCTAGTTGGATAAATAACTAATAAATTTTATGTAATTATAATTGAAATCATTGTAATTAAATGACATATCATTTGACCTTATATGTTTTTATGCTAAAAACTCGTTGAGATTTATGATGGAAATAGGAATAGCAAAAGAAACAAAAGCTCTAGAAAAAAGGGTCGCAGCCACACCTGAAACAGTTAAAAAATTTATATCCTTGGGAGCAGATGTAAAAATAGAGAAAGACGCTGGTATTCAGTCCAATATTCTAGATTCAGAATATGAGAAAGCTGGAGCTAAGATTATATCTGATCCAATGGAATTGCTTTCTAATTCTGACATTGTTTTAAAGGTAAACACAATATGCAATGGAGGAAAAGGTTCAGATAATATTGAACTTTACAAAAAAAATACAATCTTAATTGGTTTTTTGAAACCACTACAAGATAAACAAAATATAAAATTAATTTCACAAAAAGGAATAAATGCTTTTGCTGTTGAGTTAATCCCAAGAATTTCAAGGGCTCAATCTATGGACGCACTATCTTCACAATCTAATTTAGCTGGATATAAAGCCGTTATAAATGCAGCAAACATGTTATCTAAAGCAACCCCGATGATGATTACAGCTGCTGGAACCATAGCACCTGCAAAAATACTGATTATAGGTGCTGGAGTGGCTGGTCTTCAAGCAATAGCAACTGCTAAACGACTTGGTGCTGTAGTATCTGCATTTGACGTAAGATCAGCTACGAAGGAACAAGTTGAAAGCCTAGGAGGAAAGTTTATAGAAGTGGATGAATCTCCCAGTAATAATGATTCCCACGAAGATAGCAGAGGATATGCAAAAACAATGTCTGCATCATATAAAAGTAGGCAACGTGAAGTTCTATATAATACTATTATAAAACAAAACATAGTCATTACCACTGCTCTCATCCCTGGGAAAGAAGCTCCAGAGCTTATAACTTCTAATATGGTAAACGATATGTTGCAAGGTTCGATAATTATAGATTTAGCAGCTGAAGCTGGAGGAAATTGTAAACTAACAAAGTTAGATAAAGCGTTAGTAGTAAATGGGATCACAATAATGGGACCATCTAATCTTCCTAGCGAAGTAGCACAAGATGCAAGTAGTTTATATGCAAAAAATTTATTCAATTTTGTAAGCCTTATGATACAAGATGGTAATATTAATTTAGATTTTAATGATGAAATTATAAAAATGTCATGCGTTACCTATAAAAGCAAAATTTTTGATTACAAGACATAGAAAGTAAGAATGGTAGATCCTTTTATTATAGATTTGACAATATTTATTTTAGCAATATTTGTAGGTTATTTTGTTGTATGGTCAGTAACTCCTGCCTTACACACTCCTTTAATGTCTGTAACGAATGCAATTTCAGGTATAATTATAGTAGGAGCTATAATTTCTTTAGGATCATCCTCAAACTTTGTGAATATGCCTGAAAATAATTATATAAAATGGCTAGGGTTTACAGCAATTATTATAGCTTCAATAAACATATTTGGTGGTTTTGTAGTCACGTGGAGGATGCTTACAATGTTTAAAAAAAACAAAAGGAAAATAGATGACAATTGAAAATTTTTCTGCCATTGCATACGTAGTATCTTCGATATTATTTATTCTTTCCTTAAAGGGTTTATCAGGACCAGAAAGTTCAAGAAGAGGAAATGTTTTTGGGGTATTAGCTATGATTTTAGCTATAACTACAACAATACTACAGCCCCAAATATCTAATACACATTTAATTTTTTCTGGACTGATTATTGGGGGAATAATAGGGACTACTATAGCTTTAAAAATAAAGATGACCGCTATGCCTCAACTTATTGCAGCTTTCCACAGCTTAGTTGGAATTGCTGCAGTTCTTGTAGCATACACTGCGCTAATAGAACCCAGTTTTTATGGGATAGGAAATATTGGGTCAATTAAAACAGCTAGCAAAATAGAAATGTCAATAGGAGCAGCTATAGGAGCAATAACATTTACAGGATCTGTTGTAGCTTTCGGAAAGTTACAAGGAATCTTGACGGGTGTACCTTTAATTTTTAAAGGACAACATTTAATTAATTTACTTATAGGTATAGCAATATTTATCGTAATATTTTTATTTGTAAAATCTGAAGATCATTTATATTTCCATATAATAACCTTATTAGCCTTGTTAGTAGGTATCCTCCTAATAATTCCAATTGGCGGTGCCGATATGCCAGTAGTCGTTTCAATGTTAAATTCATATTCAGGATGGGCAGCAGCAGGTATAGGTTTTACACTTCAAAATACAGCTTTAATAATAGTTGGCGCTCTTGTAGGTGCTTCTGGAGCCATACTTTCATATATAATGTGCCGCGCAATGAATAGATCTTTTATTAATGTTATACTTGGAGGTTTTGGAAATAAAGAAGAAAAAAATTCTTCTAAGGTCTCAGGTAAAAATACTAAGCCAGGAAGCGCCGAAGATGCAGCATTCATAATGCAAAATTCTGAGAATATTATTATAGTGCCTGGTTATGGTATGGCTGTAGCACAAGCTCAACACATACTAAGAGAAATGACGGATATACTTAAAAGATCAGGAGTGAACGTTAAATATGCCGTTCACCCAGTAGCGGGAAGAATGCCTGGTCATATGAATGTATTACTTGCTGAAGCGAACGTTCCCTACGATGAAGTTTTTGAATTAGAAGACATAAATAGTGATTTTTCTTCTACTGATGTGGCTTTTGTCGTTGGAGCAAACGATGTAACAAATCCTGCTGCTAAATCAGATCCTTCAAGTCCAATAGCCGGAATGCCAATACTAGAAGTTGAAAAATCAAAGACAGTGTTATTTGTTAAAAGATCTTTATCTCCAGGATATGCAGGAATAGATAACAAAGTATTTTATAATGACAATACGATGATGTTATTTGATGATGCAAAAATAATGTTAAATAAAATTGTAAATGCTCTTAATTAATTGCAGGAATTTGACTACCTTTTTCTAGTAAAAAACCATCTAATTCAGAAATATCAGAGCTATTCATCGCTATTGAAATAGCCTCTTTAAGATTGTTTGCTTCGATATCTGATATATTTCTAGAAATTATTGGCCTAACTAAAGCATTGTATATCTTACTATACTTTTCTTTCCCTCTCATCAAAGTATCTCCGTACCCCTTTAACAAATGAGGAAGATCAGAAAGCGCATCCGCATATTTTAATGAACTATTTAAAGATAATTTCATTGCTTCCAACCAAGTATTGATTTCTTTTACTTCTTCATTATATCTATAGGAAATAAGTCTTATGTATCTAAAAGAAGATAACAGTTTAAGTAAAAGGTGCCCCGTAATACTTACAGGATTAATTTTCATTCCTTTTCCAACAAATGGAAAAAGTTTGAATATTTTTTTGTTTCTAGAAAACCATTTTCCTAATTTATTTGGCATGATGGCTATAATTTCGTCTACACCCGGTTTGAAATAATCCTTAATTACTAAAACCTGACCCTCTTTAAAATTAACTTCTTTTTTTATACGTGCAATCCTAGTTTTAGAAATTTTTAATTGGGCTACCCTAGGAATATCTTCGTATGCCATCCATAAGCACAACCGTTTAGCAGCAGTTTCAATTATAGGAAAAACATTTTCTTCTTTAGGATCAATATGGCTAATCAAGTTATTTACTCTGTTTAGAAAAGTTTCTGCATAACTACTATTTTGATATTCCTCACAGCGGGACATACCTA
This sequence comes from Alphaproteobacteria bacterium MarineAlpha9_Bin1, assembly GCA_002937675.1. Taxonomy (GTDB): domain Bacteria; phylum Pseudomonadota; class Alphaproteobacteria; order TMED109; family TMED109; genus MarineAlpha9-Bin2. The sequence goes on from PTKJ01000042.1 coordinate 8,486, forward strand.
GATTAATAGTATTTTTAAGACTATCAGGAACTTGGATATCTAATTTTAGTGTATTATTTTTATCAATTTCAGTATTATTAATTTTTTGGTTTATAAGATTATATTCTTTGTTATTAACTTTGTTAAAAGCAGATCTAAAACCAGCCAAACTTTTCTTTCCATACTCATCTTCACTAAAAACTGTCTCAAAAACTTCTTTATTCCAAGGTAGTAGTTTAGTAGCAGCTATAGCTCCAAACATGGGCGATGAAATTATAGTAAAATTTTCTTCTGCAATATCTTGCAAATCTATAAAAATACTCTTTTTAGCCATTTTAAAACCAGTTTCTATAATATTTTTAGAATCAAATCTTCCATCGTACAAATGAGATTTTTCTGTATTAGTTAAAGCCCTACTTTCGGAAGATATTAAAGTGGTTCTTTCAGGATTCACGAACCCTCTTTCCATAACCCTTGCAGTTTCTAACAATTCGCTAGATATAACTATATCAACCATCCCAGCAACGGGGTACATTGACAAAACTGGCTCCTTACCAAACTCAAAACTAGTACTACAAATTTCAATATAATAACTTGTACTTCCTGTTCTCTGAGCAACCCCTGGGACGGATGTACCCTGAACATACAAGTTTTTCTTTCTGGCACACTCTAGTATCCAATTCATTAAAGTGCCACCGCCTTCGCCACCTAAAGCTGTAATTAAAATAGATGTTTTATCAAGCATATTTTATAAACAACCTCAAAATCCTTGATCGAAACCAATTTACAAAAAGGTCCCATTTATTCGGATTAGAAATTATTTCTGCTTTCCAAAAAGAAGGACATAATGTGGCTTCAATGGCATTCTCTCCACACAAACCACAACCTACGCAACCATCTGTAATATGAGCAACTGGATCAACTTTTAAAGGGTCACTTGAAGGTTTTAATGTGAGAGTGGGACACCCTGATAATCGTATACAAGAATGATCTCCTGTGCAGGTTTCTTCATCTACTCCAAACCTAATTCTCTTAAAACGTTTTTTCATTCTTAGTTTTTCTGCTCTAAACGGGCGTAAACGCCTTTGTCTTTCTAATTGGCATTCTCCTTCTGCAACAATAACCTTCAATCCTTTAAAAGAACTATTAAAAGCTTCCAAAAGCGTCTCTTTTACTTTTCCAACATTATATGTGTGAACTGTTTTTAACCATTTTACTCCTAGGCCTTTTAAAGCATTTTGAATTTTTTGATCATTTTCGGTAGCACTTTTTGAGTTTGCTAATTTTCTATAGTTTCGATCTGGAGTTGATATTAAGTCTTGAGTCCCTGTAGCTGCGGTATAACCATTTTGCAATACTATCAGAATTCCATCGCCTCCATTTAATAATCTTGAGGCAACCCCGCTTAACAATCCATTGTGCCAAAATCCCCCATCTCCCATAATAGCAATAGGTCTTTTTTCTGAAAAGCTTTGCACTCCTGCACTTGCTGCCAAACTCATTCCGTAACCTAATATTGATTGACCAAATGAAAATGGAGCAAAGGTAGCAAATGAGTGGCAGCCAATATCGGTAGATATATGTATTTTCCCTATGTCCTTCTCTATCATTTTTAGAGCTGAAAAAAATGGTCTTTCTGGACAGCCAGTACAGAAACCAGGAGGACGTGGAGGTATTTCTGAAGCCAATAAATTTTTAGCTTTGTCTCTTATATCTGCTACTTCAGAAATGTAATCAGTGTTACTAAGGTCTTTGAAGTCTTTAGCAAATTCTACTATAAAATCCCGCACTCCTTTAAATAGAATCTCTGAAGTATACTCTCCAGCCATAGGCAAATATCCTTTACCTATAACTTTTGTAGAAATGGCTCTTTGGTGAAATAATAAACCTATTTCTTGTTCTATATATGGAGGCTGTCCTTCTTCTACAATTAATATAGCATTAAAATCTTTCCCAAAAGATATTATTTCTTCAGGAATGAGGGGATGAACAGCATTTAACACTAAAATTGATACTTTAGTATTACCGAAAGAATCAGATAAAGTCATTGCTTCTAAAGAACATATTAAATTGTTATATAATCCACCTTGGACTATTATCGCAACTTCTTGCATTTCTCCTTTAATAATTTCGTTAATCCCTTTATCTATAATAAATTGCCTAGCTTTAATAATTCTTTCCTCATACTTAAGTTTCTCTTGCAAATAGGTACTAGGAGGATGAGCTATTAAATCATAATTATGGTCAGCAACCTTTGAAGTTTTTTTAATAGAAGAAATACTTGGGCTTATATTATCCTTAGCCTTAAATCTCCCTTGTAAATGACAAGCTCTTATACGCATTTGTATCATTACAGGAGCATTAGATAATTCAGAAAGCTCAAATGCACTTTCTACACAATTTACTATATTTTCTAAATTCGGCTTTGGGTCTAACAGCCAAATAGTAGATTTTAAAGCAACACTGTGTGTTCTTTCCTGAATAATACTTGAACCTTCTCCGTAATCTTCTCCTATAATGATTACAGCACCTCCTTTTACTCCAACAGAAGATAAATGTGATAAAGCATCAGAAGCAACATTTGTGCCTACTATTGATTTCCACGTCACAGCTCCTCTTGCTTTATAATTTATAGAAGCACCTAACATAGCTGCAGCCGAAGATTCATTTGCACAGGCCTCTACATGAACTCCTAATTCTTGCATATATTCTTTCGCTTGTACCATGACATCCAATAGATTTGATACGGGAGAACCTTGATACCCACCTACATAAGAAACTCCAGATTGAAGTAACGCTTTAGTAACAGCTAGGATTCCCTCTCCCTCAAAGATTTCGCCCTCTTTAAGTTTAAGCATTTCAATTTCTTTTTTAAAAGATCTTTCCATAAATGTTTCCTAAAATGTCCTTAAATACTACCACCTATTTCTTAATTCTCTTAACATTAAAAAAACTTCCTTTTTAGTTATTTTTTCTTCAGAACGACTAAATCTTTTTCTAAGCTCTTCTATAATCTCATTATTTTCTAACCTAAAAAAAGTATTAATCTCATATTCGGTTGAAAGATCAGTAACTATAAATCTAGATTCTTTTTTTTCCATACTTTTTAAAAGTTTTTTAGCTTGAAAATTATCGGGCTCTATACTTAAGGTAAATTTTAAATTATTTACCATATAATCATGCCCAGGATAAATTAAAGTTTTCGAATCCAACTTGCTTAACTGCATCATAAATGTTTCATAAAGTTGTTCGGGGTGCCCCCCATTATGGCAATTGCCGGCCCCAGCATTAAACAAAGTATCTCCTGAAAACAAAGCAGAGGCATCGCCTCTTGAAAGCAAGCATACATGAGCCATTGTATGACCTGGAGTATCAAGGACTTCCAATTCTACTGATTTTCCAACTTTTATAACATCCCCTGCCCTTAAAGCTTTGTTCATAGCCGGAATCTTGTTTGTTGCAGCCTCATGCGCCATAATGGTTTTAGCCCCGGACAGTTCCTTTAAAGCTATATTTCCACCGGTATGATCTCCATGCTCGTGAGTATTAACTATATTTGTAATTTCCCAACCTTTTTCTTTAGCACAATCATAACACATTTGATGTTCGAGAGGATCTACAGCTAAAGCCTCTCCAGTCTCAGAACAAGCAATTAAATAATTAAAATTCCTCCAGGCATTCCCTGTCCAAATTTGTTCAACCAACATTATGAAAATCTCCTATTAAATCTATTATAAAAATATATTATAATGTATATTACTGCACAATT
>PTKJ01000043.1 GCA_002937675.1 Alphaproteobacteria bacterium MarineAlpha9_Bin1
GTTACTTTAAGACTTGTGGGAGACATTTTATTGATTGAAGTTAAGGCTTCATATGCCCAACTTGAACCATTCTTCTCAAGATTAGAAATAATATCTTCAACTTTATTTGAGTTGAAGCAAACAGATATTTCCTCATTTAACTTAGGAAACATTTTTGATTGAGGCTTAATAACAAAATTTTTTATATTAGATTCAATAAACTCCATGTTTATAGCATTCGTCAATATTTCTTCTAAATATACAAACTTATCATAAGGAACACAATACTTCGCTAATCCAAGTGCAATAAGATCTGCACTATTTATTCTTTTTCCAGTTAAAGCTAAATAAGTACCAATTTCATCATCAAGATCAGAAAGAATTTTTCCTGCACCAACATCTGGAAAGAAACCGATTGCTGTTTCCGGCATGGCAAATTTAACTTCTTCAGAAACTATTAAAATTGCTCCATGCACAGAAAGTCCGACTCCTCCGCCCATGCATATACCATTAACTAATGAAATAATTGGTTTTGGAAATTTTTTAATTAAGTAGTTAAGTCTATATTCATTATAAAAAAAATTTTTTCTTAAAATAAATTTTTCTGTAAATTTTTCATCGTAAAACTTTCTGACATCTCCACCTGCACAAAACGCTTTACTATCTTCACTTTTAAAAATTACTAACCTTATTTTATCGTCTTTTTTTATTGATTTTAAAATGGAGATAATTTCATTTACCATTTCAAAGGTAAGTGAATTAAGAGATTCAGGTCTGTTCAAAGATATAGTAGCTAAACTTCCAGCTGAAAAATAATTTATAGACATTCTATTTCCTATTTTCCATGAGAATTCTAGCAATTATAACATTCATAATTTCATTAGTCCCTTCTAAAATTTGATGTACACGGCAATCTCGTACAAATCTTTCTATTGAATACTCAGATAAATAACCGTAACCCCCATGCAACTGCAATGCCTCATTACAGACCTTAAATCCTATATCAGTAGCAAATCGTTTTGCCATAGCACACATTTGAGTTGTCTGCGTTCCCTTATTGTCCAATTCAAAAGCAGCTCTATATATCATTAATCGAGCTGCTTCCAATTCTGTTGACATATCAGCTAATTTGAATTGTATTGTTTGAAAATCTGAAATTTTTTTACCAAACTGCTTTCTTTCATTTACGTATGCAAGAGAACGTTCCAAACAAGATCTAGCAGCACCAATAGAACAGGCACCTATATTAATTCTACCTCCATCAAGACCTTGCATTGCTATTTTAAATCCTTCTCCTTCATGACCAACAAGATTTTCAACAGGCACTTTGCAGTTTTCAAAAATTACTTGAGCAGTGGGCTGAGAATTCCAACCCATTTTTTTTTCTAATTTACCAAAACTTAGGCCATCAGAGTTTTCTTCTATCAATAAACATGAAATACCTTTAAAAGCTTCTCCTCCAGTTCTGACCATGGTTAAATAAACATCTGAAACAGATGCACCGGAAATAAATGACTTCGTTCCATTTAAAATATAATAATCACCTTTTTTTTCAGCACGCGTAGACAGGGATGCAGCATCTGAGCCTGAACCAGGTTCAGTTAGGCAATAAGAAGATATATAATTCATTGTGATCAAATCATTAAGAAATTTATCATGAATTGTTTTACTTCCGTAATTTGCAACCATCCATGTAGTCATATTGTGTATAGACAAAAATGCAGCTGTGGAGGCACAAGCTGAAGAAAGTTCTTCAAAGACTAGGGCAGCATCTAATCTACCTAATCCAGTTCCACCAAGATTTTCTGGGACATATATAGCTGCTAAACCCAATTTTGCTGCTTCTTTTAAGACATTTACAGGAAATACCTTCTCAGCATCCCATTTAGAAGCATATGGTTCCATTTTATCTTTAGCAAAAGAATTTACAGTATCCTTAAACGCTAATTGCTCACTACTTAATGAAAAATCCATTGTCAGCCTTTTAAAATATAATCATTCTTTTTCTTGAGTGATGGTATTCACTTAGTTATACATGTCAATGAGTTACACAATTTTTATTAATACATAATATACTACAATAGGTAAGTTGATGAAAAATAATAAAGACTTAAATTATAGCATGTCCTTTCCTCAGACTAGAATGCGACGAAATAGACTTAAAAGCTGGTCTAGAAAATTGATGAAAGAAAATATACTTTCTGCTAGTGATCTTATATTGCCCATATTTATTACAGATAGTAATAAAAAAACACCTATAACATCAATGCCTGGGATCGCTCGTATACCTTTAGAACAGGTATCTGATATTATAGGTCACGCAGATGAATTAAGAATACAAGCAGTAGCACTTTTCCCTGAAATAAGTAGCAATTTAAAAGATGTTATGGGTTCCGAAGCTTTAAATAAAAACAACTTAGTATGCAGGACCGCAGAAAAAATTAAAAAACAAGTACCTAATATTGGAATAATTTGTGATGTAGCTTTAGATCCATATACCAGTCATGGTCATGATGGACTGCTATCAGATAACCCTAAAGATCCAGAAATTTTAAATGATGAGACAATTAAAGTATTAATCAACCAATCAATCATACAAGCGCAAGCAGGTGCCGATATTATAGCTCCAAGTGACATGATGGACGGAAGAATAGGAGCAATTAGAAACGCTCTTGATCAAGCAGATTTTAAAAATACTCAAATAATGTCATATGCAGCTAAATATGCATCTGCATTTTATGGTCCTTTTAGAGATGCAATAGGTTCAAATAAAACTTTGATGGGTAATAAAAAAACCTATCAAATGGACTACTCTAATTCTAATGAAGCACTTCGCGAGGTAGCTCTCGATATTAAAGAGGGGGCAGACATAATTATGATTAAACCAGGAATGCCTTATTTAGACATATTAAGCAGAGTTAAATCAACATTTTTAATGCCCACTTTTGTATACCAAGTATCAGGTGAATACTCTATGTTATCTGTAGCAGCTGATAATAATTTCTTTGATAGAAATGCAGTAATTATGGAATCTCTAACCTGTTTTAAGAGAGCAGGAGCAGATGGAATATTAACATATTTTGCCCTGGAAGCAGCCCAAATACTAAAAGAAGGATAAATTAGAATTGCTGCATATCTCTAACAGTGAAAAAAATCAAGTAAATAACAATACTTACTATAATGATTTTCCTATATCTATTGCTCCTATGATGGATAGAACGGACAGTCATTTTAGAAAATTAATGAGACTAATTACTAAAAAAACTTTGCTATACACAGAAATGATAAATGTAAATTCTATAGTTTATGGGTCAATTGAAAGATTTACGAATGAATGCAATACTGAAGAACCAGTGGCATTGCAAATAGGTATATCTGATACAAAATTAGTACCTAAAATCTCTAAAATACTTTCCAATACAAATTTTTCTGAAATTAATATTAACTGCGGATGTCCATCAAACAAAGTGGTAAACGGTAATTTTGGAGCCAGTATGATGAAAAATCCTGAATTAGTAGGTAACATTATTTATTCATTAAAAAATCTAACTGATAAACCTATATCAGTCAAAACCAGAATAGGGATTGACAACTATGACAGTAAAGAATTTCTTTATAAATTTATTAGAAGTTGTACAAAAAATGGTGCAGAAAAAATTATTTTACATGCAAGAAAAGCAATTTTAAAAGGACTATCTCCTCATGAAAACAGAAATATTCCCCCACTGAATTATGACCGTGCTAAAAGTGTAAAAGATAAATTTCATAACTGTAAAATCTATGTAAATGGAGGAATAAAAACTTTAGAGGATGTAAATTTATTATTAAATTATTTTGATGGAGTTATGATAGGAAGAGCTGCCTGGAATGCACCTTGGATGTTTAGCAAAATTGATAATAACTACATCTCTAGATTGAACGTAATTGATAATTATTTAGACTATATAGAAAATAAAAGTAAACTTGGTTATTCTAAAACGGTTCTTTTTAGACCGATTTTTAATTTATTCCATGGTATAAAGGGCTCTAAAGTATGGAAGCAATCTCTAAATAATTTTTCTAACGAACATAGGTCATTATCCGAATTATTTAATTTAGCAATAAAAATTGAAAACTCTAAATTACCGTAGAGATAAATTTATAATCTAAAGCTAAAGATAATTGTAGCACCTCCTCCTACCCTATCTTCAACGTTAATATATCCACCTTGGTCTATAGTTAAAAGTTTAGCTTTATATAAACCTATACCCGTTCCCCCTGATTTACTAAAATTCTCCTTAAAAATATTTTTTTTATCTTTCTCAGTTATACCAGGCCCTCTATCTAATACTGATATACTTACAAATTTTTTCTTTTCACCTATTTTAGACTCTACAACAATTTTTTCATTACCAACATGCCAAAAAAGTGCATTATCTAAGGCTGCTGAAAAAGCTTCAAATATTTTATTCTCAGACCCTATGAAGTTACAATTATTATCTTTAATAAATTTTAAATTCTCAGAAACATACATTTCTTTGATTTTATTAAAAAGACTATCCATAGAACAAAAATTATTTTTATTATAAAGTTTCTCTTGCACTTTAGTCCCAGTATGTTCAACTTTTGCCGTCTCAAGAGTATCACTAATAAAGTCATCTAAATTATCATTTACAGAAGCTATTTTTTTTATCACTACTCTAGCTTCTTCCAGACTATTAATGTTTTTATTTAAATAAAATTTAATGGCACTGGTTTTGTTTCTGAGGTTATGAGCTATATTTTTAGCATTCATCCAATTTTTATTGGCCTGCCCTGTAAGGAATGATTTAAAATAATAAATAAATAACCCTGCAAAAATTATACTTATTAAAACAGGAGCCAATATTACATTAAAAGCTTCTCCTAATTTTTGTTCAAAGATTTGGGCATCAGAAATTACTGATAATACTCCCACTACTTCTTTATTGCTATTTTTTATTGGAATTGACCTGGATATTATAAACGCATTTTCTTCGTTAGGGGCTTCATAAAGTCTTAATCGGCTAATACCCTTAAACGCACACCCAATATCAAATACATCAATACTATCTTCAAATTTCAGATAAGGAATTCTTAAATAAAATTCATCTTGAATACAATCCACACTTCTTGGATGATAAATTCCGAAAAACGCATCAAACCATGAAAAAATATCTGCTACCAACCTCATAGTAAAAAAACCCAATAAATACCCTTCATCCAGATCAGATTTTTCTTTTAACTTTATTTGGCCATGAGTTGATAACGTCTTTCTTACATCCTTCTGTATTATAAACTTTATTCTGCCAAGATCTTGGCGCAAAATATCTAAATCTAATTTATTTATTTCTTGTTCAAAAATTTTAGAATCTATTGAGGATACTTCTAAGAGAGACTCTATTTTGGACCTATCATTAAGATTAAATTGCTTTTCCAACAATATAAGCTGTTCATTCGAAATTTCCCGATTTAAAGGACTTAACTTATATGTTCCCCATAGAATAGAAATAGTAATACCTAAACCAAATATTACAAATATTAGCGCCAATATTATAAAAGTTCTGAATTTAATTGATCTCATTCTAAACCTAAATTTTTCAATTTACTTATAAAGGTGGATAAATATTCTACATTAAATCTTCATAAAGTAACAATTTAATCTTTATCAGAACATGTAACTATCATTCTGTTAAACTCTTGTGCCTCAAGCGATTAGCACTAAAATTTATTTAATTAGGAGACCTACGATGATAAATTATTTAAAAATATTTTTAGTTTCATTCTTAACATTTCTTTTATTTTCAGGATGTGCTTCTCATAATATTGAGAAAGTTAAAAACTTGCCTGATAATAAAAACAAATTCTCTGAAGCCTTATCAGATGCTTACCTGGAATTTGCACTTTATGAATTAAACGACATGCATGATGAATGGGATGCTAATCATTTTGCACAAAAATCTTTATCAGCAAAAAGAGGAGAAGAGGTTTTACCTGAAATAACCTCCGATTGGGGAATTGATGAAAGTGTTATAGAAGAAGCAAATACAAAAAGAAATGAAATTATTATAACATTAAACGACGATGGATCTAAAGAGTTTCCTGTTCTAGCAGCCCGTTCTCAACTAGGTTTTGATTGTTGGTTAGAACAGCTAGAAGAAGGTTGGCAGCAAGACCATATAAAGCGTTGCTATGACATGATGAATAATTCCTTATCTACTTTAAAACAAAATTTACTAGCTCATTCAAGTAAAAATTCTCCAATAAAACAGATATCTGAAAAAACAAATATCGTAGATAAATCAATTACAAAAATTAAAATAATAGCTGATAAGAATACTCCTGAAAAAAACAGAGTGTATACTAAGAAAATAAAAATATATTTTGAACACAATAGTTATATCCTTAACGAAAAAGCATTAAATGATCTTGAAAAATTTTCAGAAAAAACTGACGAGGGCTACACTAGAATTCTATTAGAGGGGCATACTGATAGATCTGGAACGGAAAGATATAATTTTAATTTAGCTAAACTCCGTGCAAAAACAGTTAAAGACTTTTTACTTAAAAAAGGCTTAGATAAAAAAACTATTATAACAAAAGTTTTTGGAGAATCCAGGCCTTTAATACATACCAAAGATGGAGAAAGAGAACCAAAAAACAGAAGAGTTAGCATAGAAGTTAGCTATGATCAAAACTTACTATCTCGACTATAGTTGTATTTATATCCATAATTTGTAACGGTTTTTATTGGGTTAAAATTTTTATCAATTTTTTTCAGTTTATCTCTAATAGATTTAATATGGCTGACTACCGTATCTTCTGATGTACCTGATGAGACCTCATAACTCTTAGTTCTATTATATAATTGTAATTTGCTATAGACGTTATTAGGTCTATAGGCTAAGCAAAATAGTATCTCGTACTCCATCGGTGTAAACTTTATCTCCATATCATTAAGAAATATTGCTCTAGATTTATTGAGTATTTTTAATGGACCTCTAACTATCGAATCATCAGAACCAAACTTTTTTCTTATAATATTAGAAATAAAAACTGCAAAAAGATCCATGTTTTCTCTAAAATCAGCTTTTTCAAAAGGAATTTCTCCACTAAATTTTGCAACATCACGCAAAATATCCTTATCTTTTTCTTTTTGAGCACTCAAAAACCTGAAATCTAAATCAGGCATTTTTTCTTTAATTTCTTCTGCAAGCCTAATCCCTGCCCTACTAGAATTAGCCATGTTTATATCTAATATTGCCAAATCTGGTTCTAGAAAAATCAATTTATTTATCGTCTGTAAATGATTTTCATATTTTATAGTAGAAATTTCATGCTTTTCGTTTCTTAAATTTTCCTCAAGAGAACTACTAATAATCTCTAACCAGTCTTCGTCATCTTCTACTATAGTTATTCTAATCAAAACCATTGCTCCTAATCAAAACTCTATTACTATTTTTCCCACGTGTTTACCTTCTCTCATATAAGCTAAGGCATTTGGTAATTCATTTAAAGTATATTTACTGTCTATTATAGGTTTAAAGCCTGACCTAGCTAGTTGGTTTGATACATTTGATAACTCTTCAGTTGTCCCGCAGGTTATTCCTATCATTCTTGAGGATTTTGATATTGCCCTTCCTATTGATAACTCTGCAACACCACCCGATAAAACTCCTATAATTGCTATAATAGCTCCTTGTTTAGAACACCTTATAGAATGATCAAGGGTTTGAGCCCCTCCAACTTCTACTACTATATCTACTCCTAAATTACCTGATAAAGATAACACATCTTTATACCACTCAGGATTTCTATTATAATTAATAGCTTCATCAGATCCAATTTCTTTAGCAACAGCTATTCTTTCTTCGCTTGATGTAGTAGAAATAACTTTAGCTCCAAAAGATTTTGCTATTTGTATAGAAAATATTGATACTCCTCCTAGACCTTGAGTCAAAACAATAGATTTATCACTTAAATTACCCTCAGTAATTAAGGCCCTCCATGCTGTTACTGCAGCACAAGGAAGAGTACTGGATTCCAATAAAGACCAATTCTGAGGAGCATTTACTAATTCATCTTCATCAAAAACCATAAATTCTTGCATTACTCCATCAACTTTTCCGCCCAAAGCAGATGCAGCTGTTTCCTTTTTTATTGATCCTGTACGCCAATTTCTAAAAAAGGAAGAAATTACTTCATCTCCCATTTTAAATTTTGTAACATTTTTTCCTATTGAAACTACTATGCCAGCAGCATCTGATATAGGAACAAACGGAGGGATCCCCCCAAGATGCCCATAACCACCATTAAGCATTATTAAATCTCTGTAGTTAAGACTTGCAGCTTTTATATTAACTAAGATTTGATTATCAGCAATTTCCTCAGGTTTTGGCCTCTCTACTAATTTAAGGCTTTCTATTCCTCTTCCTTGTACTTCCCATGCCTTCATTTCTATTTATCCTTTGTTATTTAGAAGGTGAAAAAAGTCACCCCTTTTTGTAATTTTTAATTTTATTTAAAACATTTTTCATCTCTTGTGATGAAAGAATTTTAGGTTTGCCAACTCTTAAAGTAATTATGTATTGGTGACAAATGTTTTCTAACTCTTCTGCTAGCTCGAAGGCTTCATCTAAATTTTCTCCAAAAGCGACTTGTCCATGATTTGACATCAAGCAAGCTTTTCTATTCTCTAAAGCCTTAGTAATATTTTTAGACAGATCTCTTGTCCCAAATGTTGCATATTTTGAACATCTTATATTATCTCCTCCTGCTATCGCTACCATGTAATGAAATGCAGGAATTGGCTTTCCTAGAGCCGATACTGCTGTTGCATATGGGGAATGAGCATGAACTATAGCTTTTGCTCGCTTCTTGTTTAAATAAATATCTTGATGAAATCTCCATTCTGACGAAGGAGCTAAACCTTTTTCATCATAGTTTCCATCTAGAGATACAAAAACTATTTCATTTGGTTTAAGTGTTTCATATTTTATTCCAGAAGGGGTGATCAAAAAACCTCCAACATTATTTTTTTCAGCTCTAGTAGAAATATTACCAGATCTTAATGGAGATAAATTTGTAGAATTAAGTTTTTTAGCAAATCTTATTATTTCTATTTCTAATTTGTTTATTTTCTGCATAACGACATCAATATTACTATCATTGAAGAGTCAATTTTCTCAATTGAGTTTGGTTTTATTTGAGCTTTTCTAAGTATTTTATGAAGTGGCCTACCAAGATGTTTAATTGTGCATGGCATATCTTTTCCTTCAAAAAGTATTTTTTCTTTTAGTCATTTTTTCATTTAAATAATTTGTCTATTCCTTCTTTGGAAGCTTCACAAACCCCTTTATTTGTAATTAATTTAGTTACATATTTATTAGGAGTAACATCAAATCCAGGATTATAAATATTTGTATGTTCTCCAGAAATCCTTATTTCTGCGTTTGATCCTTTACTATCTATGCCAATTACATGGCTTACCTCTTTTGAAGACCGTTCTTCTATAGGAATATTATTGACTCCTGAACGAAGACTAAAATCTATAGTTGACTCAGGCAATGCAACATAAAAAGGCAAGTTGTTATCATAAGCACTAAGGGCCTTTAAATATGTACCTATTTTGTTACATACATCTCCATTAGCAGTAGTTCTATCTGAACCAACTAAACACATATCTATTTTTCCTTCTTGCATTAAATGTCCTCCAGCATTATCTACTATTAAAGTATTTGAAACACCATGTTTAGTTAATTCCCATGTTGTGAGAAGTGCACCTTGAGATCTAGGTCTAGTTTCATCTACCCACACATGTATATCTACACCTTCATTAAATAACTTATATATCGGTGATAAGGCCGTACCCCAATCAACACACGCCAACCAACCAGCATTACAATGAGTTAAAATATTTATATTTTTCCGGTTTTTAAATTCTTTTAAAATTAAATCTCTTCCTATATCTCCAATTGTTGAACATTCGAAAACAGAATCCTCTGCTAGCTTACCAGAAAGTAACCAGGCAGCTTCAAATCTTTCATTATTGTTCAAATTAATAACTTTTTCTTTAATCCGATTAACAGCCCATTTTAAATCTACTGCTGTAGGCCTTGAATTTAATAATTTTTTTTCTGCTTCATTTATATTTTGTTTTGATGGATCATCCCTTATAGCTAATGCCATACCATAAGCAGCCGTTATGCCTATTAATGGAGCGCCTCTAACATGCATATTTTTTATTGCATTAAATGCATCTTCCAATGTAGCTAAAGCTATATATTCAAGTTTATGAGGCAATAGTGTTTGATCAATTATAGATAACTTATAATTATCTATCTCTTGGATAGTTCTACTTGGTTTTCCATCAATTAACATTGTTTTGCCTATAATAATTTATCTATTTAATTAACCATAATTAATGTTATATAACTAATGTATTTGTACGACTAACATCATCTATATATAATACATATATTAAAAATAACTTACTGTTATGAAAGTTTTAAAATGGTCCCTCGTTATAGTAGAGAAGCAATGTCAAAGATATGGAGCCTAGAAAACAAATTTAAGGTTTGGCTCGATATTGAGAAATATGCTTGTGAAGCACAAGAGAAAATAGGAGCTATACCTAAAGGTGTCGCAAAATTAATTGAAAAAAAAGGTAAATTTAATATTGCGCGTATTGATCAAATAGAAAAAGAAGTAAAGCATGATGTAATAGCATTTTTGACAAATTTAGCAGAGTATATTGGACCACAAGCTAGATTCATACACCAAGGTATGACATCTTCTGACGTATTAGACACTTGTCTTAATTACCAGCTCAGACAAGCCGGCATAATTATAGAAAAAGATATAGAAACTCTTCTTAAAGCTCTTAAATCTAGAGCTAAAGAAAGTAAAAATATGATTTGTATGGGAAGAAGTCATGGCATCCATGCTGAGCCAACCACTATGGGATTAAAATTTGCATACGCATATGCAGAATTTGATAGAGCCAAAATCAGATTAAAAAATGCAATAAAAGAAATTTCTACTTGTAAAATTTCTGGTGCAGTAGGCACTTTTGCCAATATAAATCCAAAAGTAGAAGAATATGTGGCAAAAAAAATGAATCTAAATATAGAAACTATCTCCACACAGGTGGTTCCAAGAGATAGACATGCAATGTTCTTTTCAACTTTGGCAGTAATAGCTGGATCAATTGAAAGACTAGCTACTGAAATTCGACATTTACAAAGAACTGAAGTGAGAGAAGTTGAGGAAAAGTTTCACAAAGGACAAAAAGGTAGCTCTGCAATGCCTCATAAAAAAAACCCCGTTCTAACAGAAAATTTAACAGGTCTATCAAGAATAGTTAGATCTTACATGATACCTGCACATGAAAATATCGCCCTTTGGCACGAAAGGGATATATCTCATTCTTCTGTAGAAAGATTTATAGCTCCAGATAGTACGATCACTATAGACTTTGCACTAAATAGACTTACTGACGTGATTAAAAATCTAGTTTTATATCCTAAAAATATGACAAAAAATTTAAATCAATTGGGAGGATTGCATTTTAGTCAAAGTGTTCTTTTAGCTTTAATACAAGAAGGAATAGATAGAGAAAAAGCATATAAAATAGTTCAGACTATAGCTATGCAAGTCTGGGAAAAAAAGGGAAAATTTAAAGAACTTCTGTTAGAGAACAAAAAGGTTTCAGAAACATTGTCAAAAGAGCAGGTTGAGTCAATTTTTGATTTAAAAAAACAATTAAAAAATATTTCTTATATATACAAAAGAGTTTTTTAGAGTCACTGTTTCATTATCTGATCTTTAGCAACCCCAATTAATTCTTCCATTTTAGACTTTATTTCTTGCTCAGTAATATTGGAAGAAGCCGCATTTAAATCAGCCATAACTTTTCTTATGACATCTTGATCTCCTGGCTCAGCAAAATCCGCCATAACAACCTTTCCAGCATATTCTTTAATGCCATTCTCATCTTTAATGCCAATTTCTGTGGCTACCCATTCTCCTAATAGCCTGTTTCTTCTAGCAATAGTTTTAAATTTAACTTCTTGATCATATTCAAATTTTTTTTCAAAATCTTTTCTTCTATCTTCAAAACTTTCCATTTATAATCCTTAATTTATACTTAAAACGTTTATTATATTATCTATAGAATAAAAGATAATATAATATTTTAAT